>QZKU01000119.1 GCA_003598085.1 Candidatus Abyssobacteria bacterium SURF_5 | reverse complement strand
AGAGCTGATCGAGACCGTCTGCACGCAGTTTCATTCATGGCGCAAACCTAACCAGACCCTTAGGAAATTATGCGCAATTATTTAGGACGCTATATTTAGCATTGGGCAAACCGGCAGCATGACAAGGAGACCCTGGTGATATTTGCAGGTTGTGACGTTGGAGCGGTTGCGGCGAAGATCGTGATCCTGAAGGATGACGCCGTTGCGGCGACTAAAATTCTCGCGTATAAAAACCTTCCGAAACAGGCGGCGCTTGCAGTGTTTGAGGATGCCCTTTCCGAAGCGGGAGTTGCATCTGAGGCAGTTGATCTCTGTGTTGCAACCGGCTTCGGCAGGAAGACGGTCGCTTACGCCGGAGCGGATGTGCCGGAGGTGGTATGCCTCAATCGGGGGGTCCGCTGGCTGAATCCCAACATCCGAACGGTCCTCGATGTCGGCGGCCAGAGCATTCGCGCATTATCTCTCGGAGAAAATGGGAGAGTGACCGATTCGACCGGAAACGAAAAATGCGCGGCTGGAACGGGCAAGTTCATCGAGGTGATGGCGAAGGCGCTCGAACTGCCGCTCGAAGAGGCGGGAAGGTTGGCTCTAACGTCACGAACTCCGGTGAACATCACCAGTCAATGCGGAGTATTTGCCGAGAGCGAGGTCATCACGTACGTCAACGAGGGCATCGACCGGGCCGACATCATTGCAGGTATCAGCCGCTCGGTCGCCGGAAAGATAACATCGCTCGCCCACAGGATCACCATTGCCGAACCGATCGCCATGGTCGGCGGAGTCGCCAAGAACCAGGGTGTAAGGCAATTCCTTGAAAAGGAACTTGGGACATCACTTACCGGTTTTTCGTTCGATCCGCAATGTGTCTGCGCCCTCGGAGCCGCCCTCGTCGCGCGCGAGCGGAAGAAATAAGAGCTGCCGGCTTGTAATCCTTTCTCAATCCACATTGGACATCGCATACGCTCTCTCGCCGTGCTGGCTGTAATCGAGGCCGGCCAGTTCTTCGTCTTCGCTTGCTCGCAATCCCACCAGTTTTTCTATGAGTGTCGCAAGAACAATGGTCACCGCGGCGGCATAACCTATGGCTATCCCTACGGCGAACAACTGCACTTTGAATTGAGGTAGGATGTTCATCCCGTTTTCCCGCATGAAGAATGCGAGCAAAAGCGCTCCGGTAATCCCTCCCATCCCATGGATTCCAAAAACATCGAGGCTGTCGTCGTATCGCATTCTGTTCTTCACCTGAATCGCGGAATAACAGATTACGGATGCACAAGCGCCTAGCGCAATAGCGCCATATGGAAGAACCGCGCCGGCGGCAGGCGTGATTGCCACGAGACCTGCCAGTATTCCGCTGGCGATGCCGAGAGAAGTCGCCTTGCCCTGATGAAACATCTCGATCAACATCCAACCGACCGCGCCGCTCGCTGCCGCAATTTGGGTGACGGTCAAAGCCTGGGCCGTCTTCAAATCGGAAGAGATGGCGCTCCCAGCGTTGAACCCGAACCAGCCGACCCATAACAAGCCGGCGCCGATGAGGGTCATGGTAAGGTTGTTCGGATGCATTATCGCCTTGGGATACCCCATCCGGGGCTTCAGGAAAAATGCGAGCACCAGCGCACTGACGCCGGAAGAGATGTGAACGACGGTCCCGCCGGCGAAATCGATCGTGCCCATTCTGTAGAGGAAGCCCATATCATCGCCGTCAACGTACCATACCCAGTGGCATAGCGGATTGTAAACAAGAAGAGCCCAGAAAACGAGGAAGAGACAATATGCCTTGAACCTTACCCGCTCAGCAAAAGCACCTGCAATCAAGGCGGGAGTGATAATCGCGAATTTGCCCTGGAACATCGCAAAGACGTATTCGGGAATGTGATTGGTGATCGAAGTGTCTATCCCTTTCAGGAAGAAATAATCCCAATTCCAGCCGCACCATCCGCCGAGAACGTTATGTCCGAACGACATGGCATAGCCGCAAATCGCCCAGAGAACCCCCACGATTCCCATCGCGGCAAATGAATGCATCATCGTCCCGACCACATTCTTTGTGCGTACCAAGCCGCCATAAAACATGGCGAGGCCGGGAACCATCAGGAGAACGAGCGCCGTGGAGGTCAGCATCCATGAGGTTGTCCCGGAATCAGTATCGGCTCCCGCCGCGGTTTCGGCATGAGCCATCCCCGGCGCCGCCATCACCATCGCAAGAACCATTAGAGACAGCCACAATTTTCTTCTTCGTATCATTGCGCAAACCTCCGAACTTCTGCAGAAAGGCCGTCGTGCCAAACGTCGGTTTTCTGTGGAAAGGCAAATCCGGTGCCAAGCAGACCTCGCTCCCCCGGTATCGTGCAACTGCTTTATCGAAAGAGACTAAAGCAATTTTCAGAATTTTGCAGCCGATTCTGTAAGGCCATAGATTGCCGATTTCATGGGCAGGTGCCTAAAAAATGGGAGCAGCTATATCGGTCAACTCGAATAATGAGCGATCGGGCGCCTATTGGGTAAGAGGATAGGAATCGGACCGGAAGGGATAAGCAACGAGGGGCAGGTTCAAAACCTGCCCCTGCATAAGATACCTTGAAGCGTTATGTGCACCTGACCCTGATATCAAACCTTCTCGAGAATGGTGATTACCATTGACGCTTCTTCGATGCCGATGTTGCCGCCTCCATTCTCGGCGAGCGCGAGGCGTGCGCCTTCGACCTGCCGTTTTCCGCATTCACCTTTGAGCTGCCACACGAGTTCGGCGATCTGCCCGAGGCCGGTGGCGCCAATGGGGTGCCCCCTGGACTCGAGGCCGCCGCTCGTATTCACTGGAAGCTTTCCCCCCAGCTTGGTTGCGCCCGACTCGGCAAGTGGGCCGCCCTCGCCGTGCTTGCAGAACCCGAGGCATTCGGTCTGGATCAATTCCCCGAAGGCGGTCGCGTCGTGGACTTCGGCTATATTGATGTCTTCCGGGCCGACGCCGGCCATCTCATAGGCTTTCTTGCTCAGCCGCCCGCCGATATCCTCTTCGTCGAAATCCCGATCTCGGCCCGAGGCAAGTGCGCACGCCCTTACTTTCACAAGTTTATCGGCCCCGATTTTTTTCGCGAAATCTTTTGAGCAAAGGACTGCGGCCGCGGCGCCGTCCCCTATCGGCGAGCACATGGGACGGGTCAAGGGGTAGGAAATTTCCGGAGCACTCAATACTTCCTCGACCGTCATGTCATTCTGGTACTGCGCGAACGGATTCATCGAGCTATGGAAATGGTTTTTTGCAGCAATAATCGCCAGTTGCCGCTGGGTCGTCCCGAACCGCTTCATGTGGTTGCGAGCGGCCAGTGAATAAATGTCCATAAAAGCGCTGCGGCTTTTCCCGGCGCTTCCCTCCCCCGCCGATTTTGCGCCCATTTCCTTTTTCTTCTGTTCTTCGGACTCCATCATCGCCTTGAACGCTTCCATCAACTCGACGTCCGTCGCCGCCCAAAAGACCTGGAAGCTCTTCTTCTTATCTTCCATCACGAGCTTTTCCATCCCAAGAGCGAGCGCAACATCATAGAGACCGCACCCAATGCCCATCCAAGCGCCATAAAAAGCGGACGAAGCCGACGCGCAGGCATTCTCGACATTCATCACGGGGATCGCGCCGATTCCCATGGATCGAAGAACGACCTGTCCGCGGATGCTTTCCTGGCCGGTCACGATTCCCTGCACGGAATTTCCCACCCACGCCGCCTGCAGATCCGATTTTTGCACCCGGGCGTGCTCCAATGCCCGAGTGGCGGCCTCTTCCGCCAGTGATTTCATGTTTCGTTCCAGATACTTGCCGAATCGAGTCATCCCGGCGCCTATTACATAGACATCTCGCATAGCTTCCGCTCCTTTTCTCGACGCTGTCGTGCGCTTTGAGGGCTTGGGGGATCGGCTGGGTTCTGTGGCAGTATGGTATTACATTTTGCGGTTGAAATCAAGAATTTTTCTATGCACCACTGCCCGCGCTCGTGTATAATCATTTGGTTTATTCGGGACAGAGATGCTCCGCCTCAGGCCGGAAACAGCCGCTCCTGGACAACTCGGCAAACTACTTGTACTAAACAGAGTTTATCGCAGAAACGTTTCCATTCTGTTGCAGAAATACATGCGAAATGGTATCATGAAATGATGAAGAAAGGTGTAACCATACTTGGGGCCACTGGTTCAATTGGCACAAGCGCCCTCGCGGTTATTGATTCTCTCTCCGAGCATTTCTTTGCCGTCGGGCTGACCGCTCATTCCAATTCAACATTGCTTAAGGAATTGATCGGGCGGTTTCGTCCTCGATTTGCTGCTCTTGCCGATGAGGACGAGGCCCGGGCCCTTCAGGCGCAATGTCCTAAAGAGACGACCGTATTCGGAGGAGTTGAGGGAATATCCGCTGTGGCCGCTGCGCCCGAAGCTCAAGTCGTTGTCTCGGCAATCGTTGGAGCGGCAGGATTACTCCCCATTCTTGCCGCTATAAAAAAAGGAAAGACGGTTGCGCTTGCCAACAAAGAACCCCTGGTGATGGCAGGGTCAGTGATCACGGCGCTCGCGAAGGAGCATCGAGCTGCTTTGTTGCCGGTTGACAGCGAGCACAGCGCCATCTTCCAGTGCCTCTGCGGAAACAAAAATCAAAAGATCCACAAGATAATGCTGACCGCCTCGGGCGGCCCTTTTTATAACAAAGACATCAATCTATCGGATATAACTCCCGAACAGGCGCTGCGACATCCGACATGGCGGATGGGCGCGAAGATAAGCGTCGATTCCGCCACCTTGATGAATAAGGGGTTGGAGGTGATCGAGGCTCATTGGCTGTTCGGGGTGGACGTCGAGGACATCGAGGTTGTAATCCATCCCAGAAGCGTCGTCCATTCACTCGTGGAATTTGTTGACGGCTCGATCATGGCGCAGTTAAGCCAGAACGATATGCGGCTGCCGATCCAGTATGCGCTCACGTATCCGGAGCGGCTGCCGAGTCCGGTGAAACGATTAAAGCTGACCGAGATTTCCCCGCTTGAATTTTTTCCGCCCAGCCTTGATCATTTTCCATGCCTAAGGCTTGCGTATGAAGCGGGAAAGATCGGCGGAACAATGCCGGCGGTCTTGAATGCAGCCAACGAAGTGGCGGTCGAGGAATTTTTGCAGCGCCGGCTGAATTTCCTGGACATACCTGCTGTCATCGAGCAAGTGATGGAGGATCATGTCCCTGTCGATAACCCGACGCTTGATGACATACTAAATGCAGATAGTTGGGCGCGTCATACGGCACGGACTTCCCAAAGGAGATGCACATGAACGCAGAAGCAGTAGCCGGTTTTGTAATTAATGCCGCGCGTTTTATTATCTTGCTGGGTGTGCTCGTGTTTGTTCATGAATTGGGACATTTCCTTGCGGCAAAACTGACTAATGTTTACGTTGTCAGATTGTCGCTTGGCTTCGGCAGGAGACTGATCGGATTCAAGCGAGGCGAGACGGATTATTGCGTATCGGCCATTCCGCTGGGCGGATACGTGAAGATGGTGGGCCAGGAAGACATGCCGAAGACACAGGAAGAAGCCGAGCGAGCCGAACCCGAGATTTCAAATGTGCCCCCTGAACGCAGGTTTGATACGCAATCGACCCGGACCAAGCTGCTGATCGGTTTCGCCGGCCCCTTCATGAATCTTGTGTTTGCGGTGCCGGTACTGTGGATTGCGTACATGATTGGAATAAATGTCCCGGCTTTCACTCAACAGACGTACATCGGAGCGGTTACGCCGGGCTCACCGGCGGAAGAGGCCGGCGTTCGGGCGGGCCAGCGCGTGCTATCGATCAATGAACAACCGGTTGAGACGTGGGAGGAAGTGCAGCTGACTATCATGACCAATGAGGACAGCCCCGTAACCCTCGAGCTGGAGGATTCTTCAGGTAATATCAGAGATGTGACCGTCACCCCCCGGCAGACTGAGGATTCGAAACGGGCCACCATTGGAATCGACCCGTTTATCACCGTCGCGATCGGAAAGATACTGCCCGGAATGCCGGCTTCACAGAGCGGATTAAGAGAAAACGATATCATTCTTGGGTATGACGGGCAAGAGCCCACGAACCAGAACCTGAGCAACCTGGTAGAACAGGTAAATAAAAGCGCCGGTCGACCAATGACCTTCACCGTCCTGAGAGACGGCAAGATGATGGAATTCACGCTTACTCCCAGGGAAAAGGCGGTGATTAGCGGGCTCGAAATACGAGACGGCAGTATCGCTTTCATAGATAAAGAGGTGATCGGAGAACAGGCGGCGAAGCTGCATGAGGGCGATCTGGTTGTGGCTCTGAATGGACAGCCGACCGATCATGATCTCGATCATCTGCTTCTACAGGAACTTTCGGCGGGCGAAACAGTACAACTGACAATAAAACAGAAACCGGGATTATTCAAGGAGACTCAGGAGGTTGTGGTGAATCTGCCGGTGGCCCAGCGCGGCATGATCGGAGTTATCTTTACTCCTGATATTATTCGACAATACGGGCCGGCCACTGCCTTTGTTCATTCATTGGAGGCATACGGCGATTTTGTTTCACTCACAATGAAGACCATCTATTATTTGGTCTCCGGCAAAGTAAGCACGCGCGAAATGGCGGGTCCTATCGGTATTGCATTTTTGACAACCGAGAGCCTGAAACTCGGCATCGGCTACTACTTGAAACTGGTGGCCCTGATTACGATCAACCTGGGAATTCTGAATCTGCTTCCTATCCCCGTCCTGGACGGAGGATTAATGCTGATAGCAGTGATTGATTCGGTTCGGCGTAAACCTCTGGAGGAGAGATACCTTTTGTTGCTCCAGCGGATCGGGTTGGCCTTTATTCTGTTCCTCGTCTTGATTGCGACATACAACGACATCCTTCGCGTCATCAACCACTTCCTTGGACGCGGATTCATAGAGTAAGCCGGGCCAATCTCACCTTATCGGGCAGGATTGCAATGAGAAGAAGAAAAACGCGCACAGTCATGCTGGGCGGCATTCCAATCGGGAGCGGTCACCCTATCCCGATTCAATCGATGACGAAAACCGACACGCGAGACGCGGTAGCCACTATTGGGCAGATAAGACGTCTCATGCATATCGGATGCGACATCGTGCGGGTCGCCGTGCCGGACCTCGAGGCCGCCGAAGCCCTCGCCGTTATTCGCGAGCACGTATCAGTGCCGCTGGTGGCCGACATCCACTTTAATTACCGGCTTGCCCTGAGGGCAATCCAGCATGGAGTGAACGGGCTGCGGATCAACCCGGGGAATATCGGCTCGAGGGCAAACGTCGAGAAGGTTGTTGCAACCGCGGCCGCGGCACGTGTTCCTCTGAGAATAGGAGTGAATTCCGGATCGATCGAGAAGGAATTTACCGGCTCGATCGAAGGAACGGGGAAGAAGCTGGCGGAGACGACCGCGCGCGCGATGGTGTCGAGCGCGCTCAAGCATATCCGGATACTCGAGAAACTGGATTTTCGGGAGATCAAGGTGTCGCTAAAGGCGACCGACGTACAGACCACGCTGCTGGCGCACCAGTATCTGGCGAAGGAGTGCGATTATCCATTCCATATAGGAATCACCGAAGCCGGTACCCTCTTGACGGGGGCGGTCAAAAGTTCCGTCGGCATAGCGCTACTTTTATCCAGGGGCTACGGCGACACGGTGCGTGTGTCGCTGAGCGCGCCGCCGGAGCGCGAGGTAATGGTCGCACGAAATATTCTGCGGTCGCTCGGCCTTCGTGAGGATGGAGCGGAAGTGATCAGTTGTCCAACATGCGGGCGCTGCACGATTAATATTGAGGAAATCGCGGCCGAGGTGGAACAGAGGCTTGCCGGAGTCAAGAAACCGATAACGGTGGCCGTGATGGGGTGCGCCGTGAACGGGCCTGGCGAGGCGGCTCGCGCGGATTACGGAGTCGCAGGCGGGCGGGGAGAAGGAGTCATCTTTCGTCACGGAAAAGTGGTCTGTAAAAATGTGGATGAATCCAATATAATAGATGCGCTTTTGTCACAGATCGAGGAATTAAAGGAAGCCGATTAATGCGCTGGAGCAGAGCTTACATTCCAACGGCCAAAGAGGACCCGGCTGAAGCCGAAGTGATCAGTCATAAGCTGATGATCCGAGCGGGCATGATGAAGAAAGTGGGCGCCGGCATCTACACGCTTCTGCCGCTCGGGCTTATCGTCGCTCGGAAGGTCGAGCGAATTGTGCGCGAGGAGATGAATCGCGCCGGCGCAATCGAACTGCTGATGCCGGTCCTCAGTCCGGCGGAACTGTGGAAGGAGACCGGGCGCTGGAACGTGTATGGAGACGAGTTGATGCGCCTGAAAGACAGGCACGGGCGCGACTTCGTGCTGGGACCCACGCATGAGGAAGTCATAACCGACGTGGTCCGCGGGCGGGTTCGTTCATACCGTCAACTTCCGCTCACGCTCTATCAAATTCAGACGAAGTTCCGCGACGAGATTCGGCCTCGCTTCGGGGTTATGCGCGGGCGCGAGTTCATCATGAAGGACGCGTACAGCTTCAATCGAGACCTCGAATGCCTCAACAAGACGTATGAAGACATGCATGCAGCTTATTCGGCCGTTTTCAGGCGGTGCGGCCTCAGGTTCAGGGCAGTGCTCGCGGACCCCGGTGCGATTGGGGGAGACGAGACCCATGAGTTCATGGTGCTCGCTCAGACGGGCGAGTCGCGCGTTATCAGTTGCCCGAACGATGAATGCGGCTATGCGGCCACCGACGAGACGGCTGAAGCCATTATTGAGAACGGTGTCGCCAACGGCTCACCCTTGCCGGTTCAGGAAGTGCATACTCCTCACATGAAAACTGTTGAGGAGGTCTGTTCATTTTTGAAAACCAGTCCGCAGAACCTTATCAAAACGATCCTGTACAAGACTGACGGAGAAATCGTCGGTGCATTGGTGCGAGGGGACCGCGAGGTAAGCGAGCCGAAATTGAAACGTGCGCTCAAGACCGATGTGCTGGTAATGGCCGACGAAGAGACGGTGCGCTCGGTGTCGGGCGCCGCCGTCGGATTTGCGGGGCCGGTGGGTATCACGGGAGTGAGACTTGTGGCCGACAAGACCGTCGCCAGAATGCAGAACTTCGTGACAGGCGCAAACAAGACGGATTATCACCTGACAAACGTCAATTTTGATCGCGACTTTACGCCCGAGATTACGGCGGACATCACCGTCGCGGCTGCGGGAGACAAGTGCATCCGGTGCGGGCGCAAACTTACCGAGTATCGCGGCATCGAGGTCGGACAGATTTTCAAGCTTGGCAAGAAGTACAGCGAGAAAATGGGTGCGACATTCACGGACGAAAGCGGAAACGAAATCCCGTTCACCATGGGTTGCTACGGAATTGGGATCACGCGGACGGTTGCGGCCGCTATCGAACAGAATTATGACGATAACGGAATCATCTGGCCGCCGTCGCTCGCGCCGTATGAGGTGATTATTACGCCGGTCTCCGTGAACGATGAGCAGATCATGTCTGCAGCCGAAACGCTTTATTCAGGTCTGCGAGAGAAAAACGTCGAGGTGCTGCTCGACGATCGCGACGAGCGGCCGGGCGTGAAATTCAAGGACGCCGACCTGATCGGGGTGCCGTTGCGCGTGACGATCGGCTCGCGCGGCCTGAAAGAGGGAAAGGTGGAAATACGGCTGCGACGCAGCGGTGAAGTGATCCAGGTCGCGGTTGAAAACGCCGTTCGGCGCATTCTGGAGTTGATAGGCGAGGCTACTTGATGCAAAAGACGATTCCAAAGGTATACGAACCTCATGCGGTCGAGGAAAAATGGTACCGCTATTGGCTGGAAAAAAGCTATTTTCATTCTGAGCCCAATCCTGAGAAGAGACCGTATTGTATCGTGATCCCGCCGCCGAACGTGACGGCCGAACTGCATATGGGGCACGCTTTCAATAATACGATCCAGGACATTTTTATCCGCTACCACCGCATGCTTGGAGATGAAACCCTCTGGATGCCGGGTACCGACCACGCCGGCATTGCAACCCAAAACGTTGTCGAGCGTACTCTCGCGCGGGAAGAAGGGTTGACCCGGCACGACTTGGGACGCGAGAAATTTGTCGAGCGCGTTTGGCAATGGCGCGAAAAATACGGGTCGAAGATCATCTCGCAGCTCAAGCGCCTCGGCTGCTCGTGCGACTGGGAGCGCGAGCGCTTCACCATGGATGAGGGCCTCTCAAATGCGGTCATCGAGGTTTTTGTCAGACTCTATGAGAAGGGACTCATCTACCGGGGGACGTATATCATCAATTGGTGCCCGCGCTGCCGCACGGCGTTGAGCGATGAAGAGGCCATTCACCAGGAGCACGAAGGCAATCTCTGGCACATCCGATATCCCATAAAAGGCGAAGACGCCTATGTTGTCGTCGCAACCACCCGCCCTGAAACCATGCTTGGCGACACAGCCGTAGCGGCCAATCCGGCGGATGGACGCTACAAACATTTGATCGGGAAGACGGCCGTTCTGCCGGTAATCGGACGCGAGCTTCCCATCATAACCGATAATTTCGTCGATCCGTCTTTTGGAACCGGCCTGGTAAAGGTGACGCCCGCTCATGATCCGAACGATTATCTCATCGGGCAGCGCCACAACTTGCCGTTCGTGAACATCATGAACGAGGACGCCACCCTCAACGAGAACGCCGGCCGGTACAAAGGATACGACCGCTTTAAGGCACGTGAGGAACTGGTGAAGCAACTGCAGGCCGAAGGGCTGCTCGAAAAGGTGGAACGGCATATCCATTCGATCGGCCATTGCCAGCGGTGCGATACGCTGTTGGAACCTCTTCTCTCGGACCAGTGGTTTGTGAAGATGAAGCCTCTGGCCGAGCCGGCGCTTCAGGCGGTGATCGAGGGGCGCATCAAGTTTTATCCCGAGCGCTGGACGAAGGTCTATATCGACTGGATGGAAAACATTCGCGACTGGTGTATCTCGCGGCAACTGTGGTGGGGGCATCGTATTCCCGTTTATTATTGTGACGCCTGCGGCAATATGATGGTCAAACGCAGTCGCCCGGAGTCGTGTGAAAAGTGTGTTTCGGATAAAATCCGGCAGGACGAGGACGTGCTTGACACCTGGTTTTCGTCCTGGCTCTGGCCGTTCAGCACGTTGGGCTGGCCGGAGAGGACGCCGGAGCTCGAGTATTATTACCCGACGCAGCTGCTGGCGACCGCCGCCGAGATTATTTTCTTCTGGGTTGCCCGCATGATCATGGCGGGGTTCGAGTTCATGGGAGACCTTCCCTTTTCGGATGTGTATATTAACGGCACCGTTCGCGACGAGATCGGCCGAAAGATGAGCAAGTCGCTCGGCAACGGCATCGATCCCGTTCTGATGATCGAGCGTTACAGCGCCGACTCTGTCAGATTCTCGCTGTTAATGCTTGCCTCCGAAGGACAAGACATCAACCTCTCGGAGAGCCGGTTCGAGATGGGGCGGAATTTTTCCAACAAAATCTGGAATGCCTACCGCTTCCTCTCTCTCAGCGCCGGAGACACTCCTCTCGAAGGTCGATCGCATGAGGTCGCCGATTTGCATGAGGAAGAATTGGCCGACCGCTGGATCAAGAGCCGTTATTATCAGACCGTGAAGACGGTTACGGAAGGGCTGGAGAACTACCGGCTGCACGATGCGATAACCGCATTATATGACTTTTTCTGGCATGACTACTGCGATTGGTACCTCGAGTTGATCAAAGAGCGCACCGCAGTCGATGCGCAGGAGGATTCAAGAAAGGCTGCTCTTCAACTGGCCACCGGTATCATGGAAGGATCGATGAAGCTGCTTCATCCGTTCATGCCATTTATTACTGAAGAAATCTGGCAGTCGATCGATCATACAGGCGAAACCGACAGCATCATGATCAGCCCTTGGCCGAAGAGACATGATAGACAGATCGATGTGTCGATCGATGAGAAGATGAGCCTCCTCCAGCAGGTTATCGGAGCAGTGCGCAATATCAGGAGCGAGATGAATGTTCCTCCCGCCAAAAAGGTCAAGCTTGTCCTCAAGATATCGGATGAAAAAGCGGTTGCTCTGCTGACTGAATATCAACGTTATTTGGCCGCGCTTGCCCGAACGGATGAGATCATGATCTCGTCGGCGCCTGCAATTCCCAAGCCGGCGGCCAAAGCATTTCTTTCCGCAATAGAAATTCACGTGCCGCTGGCGGGTCTCATCGACCTCGAAAAAGAAGAAGAGCGCCTCAAGAAGGAACTGGCTCGGGTGGAGGCGGAGGTGGAGGCAAGCGAGCGGAAACTTGCAAATGAGCAGTTTATTGCCAAGGCTCCGGAACATGTCGTACAATCTACTCGCCAGAGAAAAGCCGAGCTCGCTCGAAAAGCGGAGAAGCTGAGACAGAGCCTTGAACAACTGCATTTATAAATGATGTAATATTGCTGCAAAAAAAGAAGAAGAGGGTGAGGCAACATGCAGACCGAATGCGCGAGATGTCGAAAACTAATAGATACTGTCCAGGGATATAAATTCGGGCCGAACCAATACCTGTGCATGCCGTGCTACGATCAGTTTAAGGCCGAACGGTTGGCCAAGGCGAAAAAGCAACATAAGAATCCGCTCGTCGAACAATTCGCGGACGCCCCCAAAGCGGCGCAGAGACCTGCGGCGCCTCCTCAACAACAGCCCTCTCCTCAAGAAATCCAGCCCAGGCCGCCGCAGCGTCCCGTACAACGGGCACCGGCAAAAGCACCCGCACCATCGCCCGCACCCGCTGAGAAGCCGCAGGCGGCCCCGCAGACAAGTCCCGCAGTCGAGACATGCGATGTTTGCAGGAAACCGCTTGATGGATTCAAGTTCCCTCTGAAGGGCGGCAAGAAGGTGTGCCTCGAATGTAATAACCTGCTGCGGGAGATGGCAAAGGCGCTGATCCTCAACGTTCAATGCCCGCACTGCGGAAAAGAGATTCAACTGAACCAGGAATAGGCTTTAGTAAAGGCTTTCGGAGTAAATCCTGGAATACTGCTGCAGCCGTTCCTCAACCTGATCAAGAGAAGGAATTCCTTCCGTCCCCTCGTGCTCGCAAATAAACGAGGCGGCGCAACAGGCGAACTTGGCCGACTCGACGGCATTCCCGGAAGATTCATAATTTATCAGAAATGCCGCGGCGAAGACATCGCCCGCGCCGGTAGGATCGATTTCTTCCACGTCGAAGGCGGGAACATGTATTCTGGCGCCTTCCGTATAGAGGTCGGCCCCCAGGCTCGATTGAGTCACGATCACCACGGGAGCATGGTTTGCCAGTTCCTCCGCCAGTTTGTAAGGGTCATCCGTATCCAATTCACTGTAGACAATCACGTCCACCGCCCTCGCCACCTCTAACGCTGATTCCCACTTCTTTCGGCTTACGCGGCCGGCTTCGTCCCATTGGCGAAACCAACCCTGCGCCCCCGCCCCAACGAGCGAGGCGCGAAAGCGGGAGGCGACACCGGGCAAAATCTCATCTGCAATCGGGCACAGGTAGACGACATCCACATTGGTAAATTCCCCGGGAACATCGGCGGGCCCAATGGAGCGGGCGACATCGCAGATGATCTGCTCGCGTACCCCTTGATGATAAATGTTTCGAAAAGTCGTCGTGGTTGGCGAATCGATGATGTCGACTCTGATGCCCTTCAACAAATGCAGGAACGGAAAGTCTTCGGCGACGGCAGTAAGGATTCCGGCCGCACGGTTCAGCCCTCGAGCGGTCAAACTCGCATATGAAGCCGATCCGCCCAGTATTCTTCGGCCGTCGACGATATCGCAGCACAAATGCCCCACAGCCAAAAAATCAGGAACGCCCACATTACCTCGCACAGGACCTAAAGCTTACCTTCAAGATCGGAAGCGGCAAGTTTATGTTGATTGGGTCGTTCGACATGATTGTGAGCCTCTTCATCTTGTTTGAGCTGCTTGCGAACGAACCAGAGCCGCTGGAACACGGTGAAATGGGTCAGGATCGCCAGAATCCACAATGCCGCGATATCGGCGTCTATCACCAATCCGCCGGACAAAATCAGAATTCGTTCGGCCCGCTCCGCAATTCCGATGTCGCATCGCTCGATCATCAGCTCGGCGCGCGCGCGCACATACGGCACAAGAAGCGATCCCAGAATCACGGCGCCGCACAACATCATGCCGCCAAGACGCAAAGGACCGGTTTCAGTCCATCCGGAATAATACAGCATGAGTCCGAGAATGGGAAGGACGTCGGAATATCGATCGAGCGTGGAGTCCAAAACCGCTCCAAATCGGGTTTGCTGCCCTACGACCCGCGCGAGCGCACCATCCAGGAGGTCAAACACTCCACCGAGGAGAATCAGGATTCCACCGATCCGGAAGTGGCCGAACAGCAATGCAGCCGCGGCGACGGCGCTCGTGAGAGCTCCTGCAATCGTGAGATTATTGGGAGTGAGGCCCGCTCGAGCAAGCAGTCTGACTACCGGCAAGACCACTTTATCAAGCCTATGATCCAGTTTCGCACTGAGCATCGAATCATCCCGGCCCGCGGCGCATTCTAGACTCGCTCAAATGATAATACCTCCAGACAATGGTAGCAAATCGATGGAGAAAAATCAAAAATGAGTATTACCTCATCTTTTACTTAAAGTGGTCATTTCGCTAGGCATCGCCGCCAAGAAAGGGGGATGATTTTTGAGAACTGAAAGATTTCCGATGGCGGCCTCTATCTCTTCAGGAGGAAGGTGTAAGCCGGCCGCTCGCGCGCGCCGACCGTCACGCGGATGGAAACGCGCTCTCGTAGTTCCGGCACTTGTTCAAACGCATCGAGTTTCTGCAGGTCATTCTCGGAAACGTCCAAGAGCAGGACGCCCAACACAATTCCGCCCCGCTTGCGTTCCAAAATCGGCATCTTCTTTTTCCCTGAGCCTCGCTCTCCCCTGGCGAATCCTTTTGCTATAGCGGCCGCAAAAGGAACGTAGCGGCCGGTCACCTTGTAAGCGAACGTGGGGTCCATCAGCTTTCCGGAGACAAAGACGGCATCACCATGGAGAACCTCGCTCAATGATAGACTGGCGCCTTCCGGATGGACAGCCCAGATGCCGTCTTCCTCAAAGAATGATACTGAGAACGCCGCGCTTGTCGACATGTGTTTACTCTTAGAAGCCGAGATGCAGTTTTGCAGAGCCAAAAATATTTATCGCCTCACCATTCACCGCTCCGGCTTCTTCACTCGCGAGATACAGAGCCAACTCGGCGATTTCATGAGGTTGTATTATCGCGTCACCCGCCTGTTCCTTTACGGTTTCCGTCACCATGCCGGTTTCAACAAGGCCCGGACAGATGGCGTTGACGGTAATACGACATGGAGCGAGCTCTTCGGCAAGCGATTTGGTGAAGCCGACGACGCCGTGTTTCGATGCGCAATAGGCGGTAAGAAAAGGATGTCCGATCTTTCCGCTTCGTGATGCAATATTGATTATCCTCCCCCATTGCTGCTCGATCAGGTGAGGGGCGACTGCTTTCGAGCAGAGAAATGTTCCGATCAGATTCACTTCGATGACGCGTCGCCAGAGCTGTGAATCTATGGCCACGATCGGTCCGCTCTCCAAAATACCGGCGTTATTAACCAGGATATCGACGCGCCCGAATTCGTGGAGCGTCGCGTTTACCATTTTTTGGACGTCGTCCTCAACAGTCACATCGGCTGCTACTCCGATGGCCTGCCCTCCGCTTTCGATGATGGACCGTGTCGTTTGCTCCACCTGATTCGACGTGCGAGCCGAGACCATTAGTTTGGCGCCTTCGCGGGCATACAAATGAGCGATGGCGCGCCCTATTCCTCTGCCCCCGCCGGTCACAATCGCCACCTTATTTTTCAATTTCATGAGCGCTTCTCCATTTTCACCAAGACTCGGCCGAAGTTGCGCTAGCCGCCGAGAGATAATATTGAAGAGTGTAATCGCGCACCATCCGGTCTGCATTAAACACCCATCCCAGGCTCTTGATTTGCGCCTTCATGCGATGCAGCCAGTGATGAGGAATTCCGGATGCGTTCCGCTCATAATAAAGCGGAATCACTTCATTTTCCAACGCACGATAGAGGAAATCGGCATCGCGCTTGTATTGCACGACCGGATCGTTATGCATGCCGCCATGTCCGATGGCGAACCCGTTCCTGCCGTCGTATGCTTCATTCCACCAGCCGTCCAAAATGGAAAGGTTCAGCCCTCCGTTCAGGACCACCTTTTGCCCGCTGGTTCCGCACGCCTCCAGCGGGCGTTGCGGGTTATTCAGCCAGACGTCGACACCTTGTACCAAGTGCCGAGCCACATTGTAATCGTAGTCCTCAACAAATACAATTCTTTTCTGGTAAGCGGGATTCAGGCAGAACTGGAAGATGCGCTGCATCAATCTCTTTCCATCCTCATCCCGGGGATGCGCTTTTCCGGCGAAAATGATCTGGATCGGCCGCTTCGGGTCGGACACCAGTCTTTCCAGCCGTTCAGGCTGAGAAAGAATCAGGTCCGCCCGTTTATAGGTGGCAAAACGGCGTGCCAGGCCGATGGTTAGAATATCGGGATTTAGAATCTGCTCGATCTGCCCGATCGTTTCCTGATCGCCCTGGCGTTGCGCCCTTTGCAGGAGACGCCGTCTCACAAATCGTATCAGCCGCATTTTCAGGCTCTGGTGGGTCTCCCACAATTCGCCGTCATCGATCTCGGCCACCTTCTCCCAGACATCGGAATGAACCATACGGGTCGGCCAGTCCTGAGCCAGGCGTGTTTCGAAGAGTTGGTGCATCTGGGGCGCCAGCCAAGACAGCACGTGCACTCCGTTCGTGATGTGCCCGATGGGGACCTCGGTCTCAGAGCGATCGGGCCAGAGGCAGTGCCACATCAGGCGGCTCACGTTTGCATGAACGGCGGACACTCCGTTTCTGTGACGCGAATTCTTCAGCGCGAGTACCGTCATGCAGAAGCTTTCTCCTCTGTCAGCGGGGTTGACGCGCCCGAGCGCCATCAGATCGTCATGCGACAACCCGAGTTTCTCGCGAAAAACTCCCAGATGCTCCTCGATGAGGTCCGGCTGGAACCGGTCATGACCCGCGGGAACGGGGGTGTGGGTGGTGAAAACGGTGTATTGCAGAACGCGTCGGCGCGCGCGATGGAACGGGATTGCGTCGTCATGCATGACGCGGCGGACTTCCTCCAGAATTGCAAACGCGCTGTGGCCCTCATTCAGGTGCAAGACGCCGGGGTAGATGTTGAGCGCCTGGAGCACCCTGTTTCCCCCGATTCCCAGCAATAGTTCCTGCCTGATCCGAACGCGCAAGTTGCCGCCGTAGAGCCGGGAAGTAAGTTCTCTATCCTCCGAGGAATTTCCCTCCACGTTCGAATCCAGCAACATCAGACGAACCCGCCCCACGTTTAACTCCCACACACGAGCCTGAATAAATCCTCCTCGAATGTCAACACGAACGATGAGTGGTCTCCCATCGGGGGTATGAGCTTCGGTGAGCGGCAATTGCTTGAGGTTGAGATCGACATATTCCTCCTGTTGCCACCCGTCCCTGTTCAGGCGCTGGCTGAAATAGCCCTGGTCGTAGAGAAGGCCGATGCCGATCAGCGGGACCCCGAGGTCCGAAGCGCTCTTGAGATGATCCCCGGCGAGAACCCCCAGGCCGCCTGAGTAAATCGGAACGGATTCATGCAAACCGAACTCAGCCGAAAAATACGCCACAGGCCGGCTTCGCAAAGCCGCGCAATGCATACTCCCCCACGTGCGCTCCTTTTGAAGATATTCGTGCAGACGCCGGAATGCGTAGTTGATGCGGCTGTGCAGCACCAGTTCGGAAGCGCGTTCCTCTATCTGCTCAGGAGTAATCTGATTCAGGAAGGCAGTAGGATTATGATCAACTCGCCGCCATAACTGCGGGTCAAGATCCGTGAAAATACTGATGACTTCGGGGTGCCAGCTCCACCAAAGGTTTCGGGCGAGCACGAGTAAGCGGTCATGAAGCGTCAGATCGGCCATTGTCAGCTCCTTCCACTCCTGAAAAGAGGGTATCCAGTCGCTCGAACGATGAGAATCATACTACCACCTTTTCTAATGATTATCAAAACGGCGGGTTCCATCAACATACACAATAATTGACTTTCCTTTTGAACGAGCCATATAATTGCCCAGAAAGAACACCGGGCAAAGCGGCAACTGATATTGGATTTAAATCTAAAGGGTGCCGATTCTCGAGAGGGCGCAAGCCGTCTTGGTTGGCAGAGGCATCTGAGAGCATGGCATGAAAAAGTCCGATTACGACGTGATAGTTGTAGGGGCGGGAGTCGCCGGACTCGCCGCAGCCGTCGCTTCCGCGAGAGCGGACGCCACGACTCTGGTTCTCGATGCCGCCTCCGAGGTGGCCTCTAAAGTGAAAGGCGAGGTCATCAAGCAAAATTATTCCGTCATCGAGAAGATACTACAGCAGCCTATGCCCCGGTCAATGATCCACGGAATCAGCAAACGCAGGCGAATCTTCAGCCCATCCTGCGAAAAAAACATGCTGGTGAACAAGGCTGAGGCTTCCCTGATCATCGAGTACCGACCGCTCGTGTTTGGGATAGCGAGAGCCTGTGTCGGGGCCGGCGCTGAGCTTCGGTTGAACACAGAGGTTAAGGGTGTGCTTCTTGATGAACGTGAGCGGGTTGTCGGGGTAAAGTGCTCTCAGCTTGGGCAGACTGCGGATATAACCAGTAAAGCGGTAATCGCAGCCGATGGCTGGAACTCGAGAGTAGGCCGGCAGAGCAGGTTTGCCGCGCCCACTGCCTGCCCCGCCTTTAAGGCCGTAGTCGAAGGCGCGGATATACCGGATGAGGACGTGCTCGAGTTCTTCCTGTTAACCGAGCCGGCGGGCGCGCTTTGGCTGTTTCCGAAAGGCAGGACCTGCGCCGACTGCGGGATCGTGTATTGGGAAACATCGCCTGGCGTCACAGAAGCCGACCTTCGAGCGGCATGGGAACGCCATCGTGAGGAGCACCCGGTTCTGCGGGAGCGCCTGCGAAACGCTTCCCCCGTATTGACCAGTACTGACAGGTGTATCTTCGGAGGTCTTCTGCAGGATTTTGTGCGGCCGGGACTGATTCTCGTGGGCGATGCAGCCGGGCAGGTCGGCGCGAGCGGCGGATCGGGAATCCTGAGCAGTCTCAGTCTGGGATATGAGGCGGGAACATTTCTCGGGGAATACGCGGCCCAGCATGCTGACGCGTCCGATGCCTCCGTCATGGAAGCATGTTCAAAAAGCATGAAGACTACGGCGATTTGGAAAATGCTGGAAGCCGAGGAGAAATCCGGAGCGATGACGCGCCACTTCCTCTTTCACATTTTGAAAACGAATGAGGCAATCGATAACGCGTGGGACGCGATTTCCGAAATGGCATCATGAGATCAGCACCACTTGCCTGAGCCCCTGGAAGCCCAGACCATTTTGGAACAAGCCTCGCTGTCAGAACGATACAAATCATCCAGCCGATATTCTACACGGTATATACTTATGCAGAGGCGTCCCCGCAACGGGATCGCGATTCCGAGCCGGAGCGAGGTAATTCACGTTGGCGCCGTCAACGCTTCCCTCATAATCAAGCCCGAAGCCGTGCGGGATGATCGCCATTCCGGGATGTGGGACATCGGAGATCTCCACCGGCAAAACGATTTTCCCCGCGGCCGTTTCAACAGTTGCCGGTGCGCCGGTCCGCAACCCAAGCCGCTCTGCGTCCTCTTGATGAATTTTGACCGTGCAAGCCCGCACCCCGCCGGTCCATTCGGGGTTCCGCATGAGCGAGTTCGCATTGAAATCTGTTCGTTCGCCCGCCGCCAGGACCAAGGGAAATTCCGAATTCTGCAGCGCATTCCGCTCAATCTCGGGCGTTATCCGTTCAACCCACTCGTCGAGCGCCGGAATATGAAGGTGAACTTTCTTGTCGCTCGTTCTTATGCTGCTGAGAAGATTGGTCTCGACATCCTGCACGGAAATGAGAAGGTCGCCGGGCGTTTGCATCAGGTTGTCAAAGAGCTGGTTGGCAAGATTCGGCGAAAGCTTATAGCCCGCCCTCTCGAGCCCGATCGACCCGCTCTGGCAATGTCGGAAGAGGATCCCCCACAGGAGCGATAGTGCCGCTGAACCGAGTGTTTTTCCCAGCGTTTTTGCAAGGATAAACGGCAGCATCTCGGCGGATTTCGGATTCTCCGCCAGGAAGTTCATCAAGGCCCCAGCGAAATCGGCTCGATCGCCGGCCGCAGCCCGTTCCAGTTCGGGAGGAATCTGCGGGATCAATCCCAGCGAATCCGCGAGTCGAGTATAGATTTCCGCCTCCTCTTTCGGCTCGCCAAGCGGCGCGCAGACAGGCCGCCGCAAATGAAAATAGTATTCGGGAAATTTCCAGGAAAAGAACGAGCCGTCCCATTTCTCATACGCTGATTTGGCTGGCAGTACGTAATGCGAAAGGGCGGCGGTTTCGGTCATCGCCACTTCGACTGTCACTAGCAGATCAAGATGTTTGAAAGCTAGCTCATAGGCGCTGGTATCGGCATACATTCGCAGCGGATTGGAGCCGCTGACGATTACCGCTCGAAGCCGCTCGGGATCCTCACTCAGAATTTCCTCCGGCATTACGTTCGGAGGATAAACACCCATTATCGCAGGAAAATTGGTCGCTACCGTCCGCCAATTGTCGGGACTCTCAACAGGAGTGTGTGTCCCCAGAGGAACCATGTGTCCCAGGAAAACGTTTCCGCCGCGTCGTCCGAGCACTCCCAGCAGGCTCAGCAAGATCATTTCGAAATAGGAATTGAGGGTGCTATTGCGGCCCATGAGCAGACCCAGATCCGATCGGAAGCTGCACGTGTTGCCCGCCAGAAGATGAACGAGATGGCGAACCTTGTCTTCATCAAGCCCGCACACTTCGAGCGCTGCGGTAATATCAAATTTCCCGAACAAGCGCAGGATTTCGCCGAATCCGGCTGCATGATCCTGCACAAATTCCTCATCATAGATCCTGTCGTCAAGAAGAATGGCTATCATTGCCTTCAGCAGCAGGGTGTCCGTCCCCGGCCGGGGGGCCAGGTGAATATTGGCTCGGGCGGCGGTATCGGTCTTGCAGGGATCGATTACAATCAGTAACTTATTAGGATCTTTAGCCATCCGCATGAGCTCCGGCCGCGCGCGGTTCATGCCGTGACTGCGCCATGCATTGCTGCCCCAGAGTACGAGAATATCCGTTTTCTCAATATCAGGAAACGGATGGATGTACTGCCGGCCATATGCCTCACCCTGCACATAAAAGAAGCCGGTCAATTCCTGGGCGAGAGCGGAATAGTGATAGCGAGAACCCAGCCCCCGGAGCAGGCGCGTTCCAAAGGCTGCCTCGAAATGGCATCCCTGTCCCCCGCCCCCCATATAAGCCAGGCACTTGGGCCCGTGACGAGCGATTAATTGCTCGAGCTTCGCCGATATTTCATCGATCGCCTGCTCCCAACTGATCTCCTCGAAAGAACCGCTCACTCGTTTCAAAGGACGCTTCAGCCGCTGAGTGTTATTTTGGAAGTGCGCGATCGATAGCCCCTTTCGGCAGGCATAGCCCTGGCTGCGGGGCGACTCTTTATCGGGACGGACATTGCTGATGAGGTTCCCGTCTGTTTGCACTTCCAGTCCGCAGTTTACCGCGCATAGAACGCAGGTGGTTTTCTTCCAATCACTCATTCTTTCCTCCAGTGTCTAACGTGATACTGACCTTCATGAAGACCCGCCAGTGACAAAAGTCAGATCTCCGCGTAGGGGCTTACCATTGAAGAATGCGCGCCCGCCGGGATACGAATCGAACTCCGTGTAGTAAAGACTGATTGCATCCCCTTTCTGGGCGTTGGGCGATTCAATATAAAAGATGTATGCTCTCCCTTTTGAGTCGGGTTGAGGATTAAAAGTGAAGATGTGAAACGTTTCATTCTTCACATGAGCGGCGGGAATTTGTATCATGGCGATATCCTGGTCCGGCTTCTCGGCATCCCGCAGATGAAAAACAATATGCGAATTAACATATTGGCCAAACGTGGTGAACCGGACCGCCACCCGGTCCAGGCCGCTGATGGCGCTGCGGAAAGTTTGCGCTACGACCATCCCCATTCTCAGCTCGCCCACATGTGACTGATACTGATTTTGGATAACGTCCACAACTGCAGGCATTGCAGGAAACGCTTTTCTAACGGTATGCTGCAGCACGTGCAGGTTCACAAGAAAGAACACTACACTTACCGCGACAACGGCTTTCCATTGATGTGAAGATGCCGTCAAGCGCTCCATTCCCAATGCCCAAAAAACAGCGAGAATGCCAAGCGCGCCGAATGCCCATCTCCCCTGCGGCTGTGAATACACGAGATTCACGGCCAGTATCTGGGTCATAAGTACGATGATCGCCAGCGTAAATACGACGAGCGGCATCTTCATTTTCCTGCTGAATCGCCGCCTGAATTCAGCGTCTAGAAGACCGGCCGCAAACACAGCTAATCCGACACCTGCCGCCAGCGAATAGAAGAGATAGAGATTCCATGACATCCAGACGGTCATGTAGCCGAACGATCCGAAGAAGCTCCGGATGAAGTGCTGAAAGAAATAATTGCAGAAATAGGTGAGGAACTGGGGCAGCGTCTTCCGCTGGACGAGAATCGGGAAAAGCTCGCTCTCCTGGACGTGCCGCAGCAAAGGATCTCCAAAAAGGAGATAATTGCGGAAATAGTACCAGCCGGCCAGCAGAGCGAGCGCCGCAGATAGAGCCGACCAATTCAGGATTTTTTGACGCAGATCCCCTTTCAAGGAGACTGCCACGTATGCGACCGGAACAAGAAACAGCGCCAACTGCTTGCTCAGCAAAGCCAGCGACACGAAAACCCCCATCAGCAACACCTGTCGCAGAGGCGCTCCATCAGACAACAGGAATCTTGTCAAGAAAAGCAGGCTCAGGCTTGTAAACAAAACCGCAGCAATATCATTATTGACCGTTGCCGAAAGATACGTGTATTGAGGAAGAAACCCAACAAACGCCGTTCCGGCAATGGGCCAAGGATTGTCAGGCGGAAACATCCGCCGAAGGATTTGATATATGACAAGAAGGGTCAATGCGCCCGTGAATATGTTTAGCAAACGCAGGAGATGGACAATTCTGTAGGGCCCGGCAAACGGAAACTTTTCACCGGGCGCGTTATGAAAATACAGCGCGGGCAAGCCCTGGCTCCTGAGAGGATTCGGATAAAACTCAAATTCGAGATCGGTATCCGCCATCATTTTCAAGATGAGCCCATGGACAAAGTAGTATAGCGGCAGCTGGTGAGATTGATATCCCGCGGCTTCAAGATCACTGCTGTCGCGATAATCGGGCAGTTTTAGATGATCAGCAAAATACTTGATGTAAAAGAAATGGCCGCTTTCATCCTGAGCCTCGAAAATCGGCACTGAGAAACTGTAAAAAAGGGCCGTGACAAGGAATGCGAGCAGGAGAATTCCGACGACGCTAAAATAAATACGCCTTGAGTTCCAGCCTGCCCTATCAGGCCGATCATCGGCCTTCTTCATTTCAATCTGCTCATCGATCATTGGAAACATAAAGATAGCCCACTGCGAATTCAGATGCTTCTCCTGCGCAGAACAAGGTAATCGCCAAACCTCCGGATGGGCTGATAGTGAGCCCGAATGTACTCATCCACGAGCAGGACTCCCTGAGATGTTTCAGCCGTCAAATGGTTTTTCGAGGCGGTCCAAATAACGATGTAGTTTGCGTGGCGGTCCAGGTCCCGAACGATCACTTCCTGCACCTTTTGGAGCGTTCCCAGACCCAGTCCGATTGCGTGATACTTTGTCGCCGACTGGCGCTCAGAGAAAAAGTAAAACATGATGTCGTTCATGGTACTCACGTCATGACGATAGTTTCCCACAAATATTCTTTCGTCTTCTGAGGAATGAGAACGGATGAATTTCACCGCCAGCTCCAGATTCCCGGCGGTTGCCGGATGCAGGTATAGCCCGCGGGCTCGCCGCAACTGAGGTGAGATCAAGCCATTGGTCGAGACCGGGAGAGACCGCCACCCATGCAGAGCAAGCGAACCGATCATCAGGAGGGATACAACCAAAACAATCGTCCGGAGAAAGATCGCTCTTCTTCCGCCGCCGTTTTTGCGCGAAAGCAGCGCGGGGAGAAGGATAGCCGCCTGGATCGTCGCCGGATACAAATGAGCCAGGTCTGACCGTTCTCTGGCAAGATTCAGATAAAACAGCCCCAGGATGAGGATGAAGGAAACGTTCCATCGCGACAGCTGCTCCGGCAGCTTAATCAAGAGCAGGAGGGCTGACGCAAAAATCATAATTGAAAAATAAAAGGGAACCCTGAGGAGCGTTTTAGTCAAATATGAGCCCGCGGATTGTTCTCCGCTCAACAGCGGGTAAAGGTCAGGCAGCGGCGGCGGATATGGGATGGAAATGAATCGAGGCTGGATTACAAGGGGCCATTGAACAAGGTCAAAAAGCAGATCTTCGAGCGGCGCCTTGATGAAGAAGAAAAGGCCGGCCGGAACAAACAGAAGCAAGAAGGCGAAAAAATAATGGCCGAATCCCATCATTTCGTAAAACGCGGCGGCGGGTTCCCTCCCCCGAGAACGGACCGACCGAAAAATGAACACCAGTCCAACTGCCGTCGATGAAAGAATCAGGTAGAGACCGAAATCCTGCCTGAAGAGGGCCGTAATCGCGGCGAAAATTCCGGCAAAGAAGAGACTTTTCTTGTGCGATGACGAAAGGAAGTCCAGGAAAAACAGGCAACTCAACTGGCTGAAAACCAAAGCGGTTGGCGCAGGAGTGGCAAAGTACAGAAAACCGAATGCACCAAACCACAGGAATGCCAGCAGCCACGAAATGAGAGCCAGTTGCATAGCACCCATTCTTTTTGCTGTGATAAACACAATCGTCGCAAGGAACGAGAAAACAATGACGCTGAAAACCCGCTCTACGAAAAGAGTATCGCCGAATAGTTTGAATATCAGGGCAAGCAGGTAGATTTGTCCCGGAAAATAAATGGTGAAGAAATCGCGATAGGGCACCAACCCGTGTAAGATGCAGTCGGCGCCATAAAGAAAATACCCTTCATCGAAGTACCTGGCGCCTATGCCCGAGCCCCAGGAAAAATAGGTAAAGGCGATTATTGGCAGGATTATGAAAAGGCCCTGTTTCCTGATCAGTGTCGGCACGGAAAGATGCAAGTCCTTGTCCTGTCGCACCAGTTTTATTATCCAGCCCAAAAACTTTCCCCGTCGACCCTTGTGCAGCGGAATCCCGCGAGAGCAACACATTTCATTATACATGCTCATCCGGTTAGAGCACAACCAATTCGCTGATAGTCCAAGCACTTACGCAAATCCAGGAATCTCAACCAGCTTGTGCGGCATTGCAGCAGATATGGTATGATGATAAGGTTTCCGCTGCAGCCACCGCGCGCAAACAGTCCGACGGAACTTAGTGAGGATGCAGTAAATGAAAAGCGTCTTTCAGCTTTATCTTGCCAACGCGCGAATGTTCCTCCGCGTACGGCAAGAGATATTCTGGGTAATCGTTTTGCCGGTGTTTCTCCTCATTCTTCTTGGGTTCGTCTTAAAAGATGTCGCCGGCATCGGGAGCATGAGGCCGGAAGATATTCATTTTCCGATCGGGATAACCGATAACGATCACTCGGCCGCTTCGAGAAAATTCATTGAAAAGCTTGCCTCTTCCTCTGAATTCGATGTTACGGAACTGGCCGAGGAGGATGCTCGTGAACAGGCTCGCACCGCACGGCAGCGCCTGGTGATTATATTTCCTGCGGGCTTCGAAAAGGACCTCCTAACATCAAGCGCGCACGTCGAAGTGGTCGCTGATGCTCGCGCGCTCGCGCTCACGGAAATGGCATTCAATATCCTGAGAGAGAGAAACGAGGAAGTGCTTTCCGGGGGCGAGTATAAGAGACCCCCGCTTTCCTATCGGCGCACCGAAATCAAGACTGTCGAGGAATTTTTCGGATTCATTGATTTTCTGGTGCCCGGCATCATTGCGATGGCGGTCCTGCCAAGTTGTATCTTTTCGCTTGCACCCACGATCGTGAGGCTCCGAGAGCAGGGTATCTTGCGCAGGCTATGGATCACCCCCTTGAGCAAGATATCTTTCGTGGCAAGTCATGTTTTCTTCCGCCTTACGCTGGCTCTGATCCAGACTGCGCTCATCTGCCTTATCGGGTTTACCCTGTTCGAGCCCAACCTGGGGTTTCCTGTCGGATCGCTCCTCCTGTTTGTCGTCCTCGGAAATTTGATCGGTTCGGCGATATCGTTTGCGATTGCAGGCATGGCGAAGACGCCGGAGGTCGCCTCAACAATTGCCAACGTTATCGCACTGCCAATGCTCATGGTGTGCGGCGTATTCCTTCCCCTGGAGATCATGCCCCGAAAAGTGCTCCCCTTCATCTGGCTTCTCCCGTTGACACATCTCTCCGAAGGTTTGCGGCATGTAATGAACATGCAGGCTAAGCTGATCGACCTTTGGCCGACCTGGCTGGTCTTACTGGGATACCTGCTGTGCCTGTTTGTTCTCAGCCTTTTGACCTTTAAATGGGATAGAATGAGCGGCGCCGGCGGTCGTTAAGAGAGAGTGAGGGTTCTGACCGCAATGGCGATGGAATTTTTCGGGCCGCTTTTGAACACTGCAGGCGCAGATTTGAACACGGTTCTCTTTATGGGGAACACGAGGAGGCTGGCCGTCTGTGGAGTATGACCATCTACAGCCCGAGGAGGTCCTGCTCGTCAATAAAACCGATTGGCTTGCCCTCATCGTCTACAACCGGCAGATCCTTTTTGCGCTGATCCTTAATCAGACGCATGACTTCGTTCACCAGCTTCTCGGGCGAGACTGACAGGGGCGACTTCGTCATGAAGTGCTTTACCGGTTTTGAGAGCAAATCCGAATCCTTCTCCAGCGAACGCCGGAGATCGCCGTCGGTGAAAATGCCCGTCAAACGGCCAGTTTCGTCAACGATGACGGCTGCTCCGGCGCGTGCATGTGTGGCGACAAGCAATGCTTCTTTTACAAGCGCATCCTGGTGAACAATAGGGTTCCGCGCTCCTTTCCTCATGACGTCGCATATCTTCAGAAGCTGGCGGCCAAGGTTGCCGCCGGGATGGTAAAAGGCGTAATCCTCTACGCGAAACCCCTTCTTTTCCAAAAGCACAACAGCCAATGCGTCTCCCATGGCCAATGACGCCGTCGTGCTCGCTGTGGGCGCCAAATTGAAAGGACATGCCTCGGCATCCACCGAACAATCCAAAACGCAGTCGCTGTATTCGGAAAGGGGAGAATTCGTGTCGCCGGTCATCGCGATCAATTTTGCCCCAATTCTCTTAATCATCGGCAGCAGCCGCGTTATCTCTTCCGTTTTTCCGCTGTTGGAAATAAGGATCACCACGTCTTCCTTCGTAACCATCCCCAAGTCGCCGTGAATGGCATCGGCCGGATGCATCGCAAGTGAAGGGGTACCCGTGCTTGCCAACGTGGCGGAAATCTTTCGGGCGATTATGCCCGGTTTTCCCATTCCGGTAACAATCACCCTCCCTTTGCACTTCATGATGATATCGACGGCCTGTTCAAAACTTGAGCCCACCTTATCACGAAGCTTGAGAATAGCCTCTCCCTCAATTTTCAGTACTTCCTTGGCCCGTTCCAGCGTGTCCGACATTGGCAAAACCTCTTTATTCCCCTCATGTTAGCGTAAACAAGAATTTAGCATAGCTTCGCCTCCGAAGTCAAGGAACGGCATGCATCGGTTAAATCAAGGGGGGCTGCATTCGCGATAGAGCCGTAACGAATTCACACATCTAGGTTTAGGCGCTGCATTCACCTCTCACTGGCACATTTCATGCACCTTTCATAAAGAACGCAGAGGGCGCGGCATGCTCATTTTCGTTGGGGCCTTCGGGTGTTTATTTTCCACGCAAGGCAAATGAGGATCACGCAAAGACAAATGGCTACTTCAAGTGAAAAGGTTCCAGAAAAAAGCAAAATGGACCTGCAACGCGCCACTGCTCTCTTGCCGGCGATCTTCATCCTGATCCAGTTTTCTCTCTTCCCCTGTTCGGCCGCCGCAACCGAAAAAAAGTTGCCGAATCAAGACATTGTTTTCCTGCTGGACACCTCTTCGAGCATGCGCAACATATTTGGAGACGTCAAGAAGGCGATTTTAGAGTATGCCCAAAAGGCGCAGCCGGGCGATACGATTGTCTTGATAAGCTTCGGCGAAAAGATCAATTTGAGGTTCCGCCAGAAGATCTCATCCGCGCAAGACATACGGTTGATTGAAAGGGAACTGGCTTCGCTCGAGTCGGATCAGTTCTATACCTACATAACAGGCGCATTGGATAAGGGAATGGAGGAGCTTTCGCAGCTCGAAAAAAAGGACACGAAGCATCAGAGAACGATGATCCTCCTGTCGGACGGAAAAAATAATCCGCCTCCCGTAGTCGCTGAGCCGATTCAGTTTGAAGACCTGCTCAAGCGTTACCCGGGATTGTTGCAGGGCTCCAATGCCGCCTTCTTCTATCTCTCGCTGGGAGATCATCCCGACCCTGATGTGGTCGAATGGATGGAACTGGCGAAAGGGACTTCCTTCAATTTGGGTAAAGAGTTAGCGGAAATGACTGAGGAGAATCGACAACTGGGCTTCGCGCAGGTATTCGTTGAACCCGTGTCCCTGGACCTGGGAAGGGTAGCAGGCCCGAAAGCGACGGTGCCGGTTTCGCTCGCGTTTTTTCCGGCGCGAGGAGACGCTTCCGACCAACAAATACAATTGAGTTTTCGCGGCGCCTATCAGGAGAATCCATCATGGAAGACCCTTCTTGAAATCACTCCCGGCGGCGTCACCTGTTCCAGAAAACCATGGACCACTCAATTCGTCGTACGTGTTGACAGTTTTCATGAAGGGACCGTTGTCGGCAAACTCGAGTTGAAACCGTTGCCGGGGCAAGTACTGTTTCTTGAGCCGCCGGAGATTCCGGTTACCGTCACCATATCGCAACCGGAGATTTCAGTGGACCTCAGGGAGCGACTCCAATTCGGTCCGATCCGCCCGGGAGCAGCGTTTCGCGAGACGAAAAGCGTCTTTCTCCGTTCCAATTCGATTGCCGAACCGGAGGATATTCGCATCACCCCCTCCGTCGGTCTTCCTGAAGGTATCAAGATGACGACCTCTTTTGTCCGACAGGAAGATTGCCTTGAACTACAGATAACGGTTGAAACCGATGCGACGTTGGCGATAACTCATTCCCAGACACTCGACGGAAAGATCGCTTTCGCCGGCGCCAGGGGACCGATCAAATTTTCGAAGGATGAGGTGGAAATAGCCGTCAAAATCGCTCCACCGCATGCTCGCGGCCGTTTGATCGAAAAGTTTTTCTCCTGGCTCGATCCCGCCTTGCTAATAGGAGCAGCCGCGGGCATTGTCCTCCTCGTGGGAGGAATTTTTTTGTATCGCTTCATCCGGGCGCGTCCCATGAGCGCTCTCGAGGGCAAGCTTGTCCTGATCAATCTCAAAGACAAGTCTCATGACCGATCTCGATTGATCACCGCCAGCCTCAATACGCTTGGAAAGTCAGTCGGGCGCGACTCCATAGTTATCGGGAGCGCGAAAGACGCCGGTCTGGTTCTTCCTCATAAATCGGTCGCGGCTCATCATTGCGAGTTGTTTGTGAAGTTGGATAAAGGAAACAAAAGGATGTATCTGCAGCCGCTGGGCAAGAACAAGGTCATCGTGAACCTTCAGAAACTCGACGGGCCGGTTCCGCTGAGCGATCGCGATCTGATCGAGGTGGGAGCATACACGTTTCGGTTCGAGAATCCACATCCATACAAGCAGATCGTCGTCCGATATCTCGACGGCCGAATGTTGAAGGGCACCCCTGCTTCGTGGGATATCGAAGGCGACGGCTTCGGATTGCTGCCTCGTGACGCGTTGCCGGGTTCCAATGAAGAGATCTACGTTTCATTCTCCGATTTGAAAGCGGTATACTTCGTGAGGGATTTCGATGGCCAAATCGGGAAAAAAATCGTGTCGCCCGCCACGCAGATGCACGGGGTGCACATGCTGCTGACCTTTCATGACAAGGAAAAGATCGAGGGATATACTTCACAAGCCTACAGCGCGACGAGCGCAAGGTTCTATTTCTTCCCGGCGGATCAAACAGGCAACACCATCTCTTTGCTCGTTGAGCGCAAGCACTTGAGGAAGATTGATATTCTTGAACCCGCGAAGGAGCGAGAGCCCTCGCGTACCGGCCCCGCCACCGTTCCCCTCATCAGGACGGGCAAGAGCGCCTGACGTAATTTCCGTGGCACGTTTCTTTCACTTCAGCGCCAGCTCCAGTTGTTGGAGCTCGCGGATGCGGTCTCGCAACTCCGCGGCGCGTTCGAACTCCAGTTTGTCCGCTGCTTTTTTCATCTCGCGCTTTAGATCCTCGAGCATCCTCGGCAGTTCGCCGGAAGTGACATATTCGGCCGCCGCCTCAGCCGCGACCGGGACAGTCACATAATCCGATTCATAAACGCTGGACAGCACGTCCGGCATGCGTTTCACGATTGTCTGAGGAGTAATACCGTGCTCCCGGTTGAATTCAGACTGAATGGCGCGGCGGCGGTAGGTTTCATCCAGGGCTTTCCGCATTGAATCCGTGACGGTGTCGGCATACATGATGACGGTCCCGCCAAGGTTTCGAGCGGCGCGCCCTATCGTCTGAATCAGAGATTTTTCCGCCCGAAGGAACCCTTCCTTGTCGGCGTCCAGAATTGCGACAAGCGACACCTCGGGAATATCCAATCCCTCGCGCAGGAGGTTGATGCCGATGAGCACATCGAATCCTCCCCGGCGCAGGTCGCGGATGATCTCGAACCGCTCGATAGTGGCGATGTCGGAATGCAGGTATCGAACGCGCACGCCCACTTCGAGGTAATAGTCCGTCAAGTCTTCCGCCATCCTTTTCGTCAGCGTCGTAACGAGCACCCGCTCATTTTTTTCGACGCGCCGGCGTATTTCGTGCAGGAGATCATCGACCTGGTTGCGAGCCGGCTTGACGACCACTTCGGGGTCCATCAATCCCGTCGGCCTGATCAATTGTTCAACCACCAGCCCCTTGCTTTTCTGCAACTCATAACTGCCGGGAGTAGCCGAAACGTAGATTACCTGTTTCGTCAGTTGCTCGAACTCCTCGAACTTCAGCGGCCGGTTGTCGAGCGCCGAAGGCAGCCGAAACCCGTAATCCACCAGCGTCTGCTTTCGCGCGCGGTCGCCGTTGTACATGGCGTGAAGCTGCGGAACAGTCTGATGGCTTTCATCAAGAAAAATCACGAAGTCGGGCGGGAAATAGTTGATCAAGGTGAACGGCGGCTGGCCCGGCCGGCGTCCGTCAAGGTGGCGGGAATAGTTCTCGATTCCGGCGCAAAAGCCGGTTTCCCTCAGCATCTCGAGATCAAAATTCGTGCGTTGCTCGAGGCGCTGGGCCTCCAGGCGCTTCTCCTGCGCGCGCAGTTCGGCCAACCGTTCGCGCAGTTCAGCGCGCACCGTATGAATGGCGCGCCCGAGCTTATCATATGAAGTCGCGTAATGACTGCCCGGAAAGATAAGGGCGCGATTCAGCCTGCGCACAATTTTTCCACGCAAGGGATCAACCTCGGAAATAGCATCGATCGTGTCACCGAAAAATTCTATTCGAACAACGCGATCGCTCTCATACGCCGGGAATATCTCAACCACGTCGCCGCGCACGCGAAAGGTGCCGCGATGAAAATCCACGTCGTTTCGCTCGTACTGCATCGCCACGAGTCGCTTCAGGAGGTCGTCGCGCGTCATCTCGGAGTTGCTCTCGATCGAGATCAGCATGCCCAGATACTCTTCGGGTGAACCGAGGCCATAGATGCAGGAAACGCTGGCAACAATGAGTACGTCGCGTCTCTCGAACAGCGACCTCGTCGCCGAGTGGCGCATCTTATCGATTTCCTCGTTGATCGAAGCATCCTTCTCAATATAGGTGTCTGTAGTCGGCACATAGGCTTCGGGCTGGTAGTAATCATAATAGCTGACAAAATATTCGACCGCATTCTCGGGAAACAACTGCTTGAACTCACTGTACAATTGGGCCGCCAGCGTCTTGTTATGAGCCAGCACCAGCGCCGGCCGGTTCACGCGCTCGATGATGTTCGCCATCGTGAACGTCTTCCCCGAGCCGGTCACTCCGAGAAGAACCTGGTGCCTGAGACCTTCGTTCAGCCCTTGAGCAAGCTTCTCAACCGCCTGCGGCTGGTCCCCCTTTAATGTGAACTCGGATACCAGCTTGAATCTGTCCGACATACGTTCATCTCCTTGCTGCAGCCATATTAATCCATTTTTATTATACTCAAAACAGGCTAAAAAAGATATGAACCGCCTGCTCTTCCAGCCTTTTTACCTGCGTTGATTTTTTCCACTGAACCCTGTAAAATACGGGCTGGAGCGAAGGAGGTCCGTAACGGAGAGATCGAGGTGAAGGCCGTAAGACAAGAGAAAAAGGGACTGGTGCTTGGCGTTGACGTCGGTACCGGCAGCGTGCGAGCGGGCGTATTTACCCTCCGCGGGAAGATGCTCGGAATGGGCGAGCACCCAATTCAGATTTTCCGACCGGCGCCGAATTTCGCCGAGCAGTCTTCTGAAGATATCTGGAGCGGCGCGGGGAAGGCGATTCGAAAATGTTTGAAGAGCGCTGCCGCCGGTGCGGAGCAAGTCATCGGCATCAGCTTTGACGCCACGTGCTCATTAGTGGCACTGGGAGAGGGCGGCGCTCCCGTAACCGTGTCGCCTACCGGCAACCACGAACAGAACGTCATCGTCTGGATGGATCATCGGGCAATCGGCCAGGCGGATCGCATCAACGCAACTGGGCATCCCGTTCTGAAGTATGTGGGCGGAAAACTTTCGCCGGAGCAGGAGCCCCCGAAACTCCTGTGGATCAAAGAAAACCTTCCCCGGAGTTGGGCGAAGACCGCCAAGTTTCTCGATCTGGCCGATTTCATGACATACAAGGCGACGGGCAAAGATACCAGGAGTCTTTGCACGCTCGTTTGCAAGTGGACTTATCTCGGACACAAAGGGAGATTCGGAGATTGGGACCTGTCGTTTTTCGAGAAAATCGATTTGGCGGACCTTTTCATAAATTCAAGGGTGGGCGAGGCTGTCAGATCGATGGGGGCGGTTGCGGGACGGCTGAGTCCGCAGGCTGCGAAGGAGCTAGGTCTTTCCGCCGGCACGGCGGTCGGAGTCGGAATCATTGACGCTCACGCAGGTGGGCTTGGCGTGCTGGGGTCGGCATATGAGGCTGAGACGGACGAAAGTGCGATTGAGCGCGTACTCGCGCTTATAGGAGGGACTTCATCCTGCCACATGGCGACGACCTCTCGACCCGTCTTTGTAAAAGGCGTCTGGGGTCCTTATTACGGCGCAATGGTGCCGGGAAAGTGGTTGCTTGAAGGCGGCCAGAGCGCCACAGGCGCCTTGATCGACCACATCATCGCCGACAGTGCCGCAAGCCGCCAGCTATCCGAGAGAGCCAAAGGCGAAGGCAAGACGTCGTACGAAATCCTCAACGATATCATACAGCGGCTGAAGAAGTCTCAGAAAAAGGGGCCGGAACTGACGAAAGACCTCCATGTGCTTCCCTACTTTCATGGGAACCGATCGCCCCACGCCGATCCGTACGCTCGCGGCGCCATCGACGGCCTGATCCTTGAGGCGTCACTCGAAAACCTGGCGCTGCGCTATTATGCTGCGGTACAGGCGATTGCCTACGGAACGCGGCACATCATCGAAGCGCTCGGCCGGAAAGGCCTGTCGATCCGAAAAATCCACGCTTGCGGCGGCGGAACAAAAAACCCTCTCTGGCTTCAGGAGCATGCAGATATCACCGGTTGCTCCATAGCACTACCCAGCGAACCCGAAGCCATGCTTTTAGGGACAGCCCTGCTGGCGGCGACCGCAGCGGGAGCATTCGAGCAGGTGACGGATGCGATGGCCGTGATGAGCCGCAGCGGGAAGCACATAGACCCCGATCCTGCCGTCAAATCGTTCCATGACGCCAAGTACGGCATATTCAAGAAAATGTACCTGCAACAATTGGAATCCCGCGAGATCATGTCCGAGTTCTAATTGCGCTCAATCACGAATTGGCGCCCCCGTGCGCCACAATGATACGATTTAGGAAGAGGAGGAGATGACAAAGGGAACACCCGCAGGAATGAAGGAAAGCCATGAAAACAGAGCATAAGGAAGAACAAAACAAGTATACCGTGGCATTTTTCGTCCTTGTAGTCATCCTTCTTGCGTCGGTGCTGGCCGTGACACTGAAATCGCTCATAGTCTGGCTCAATCAATAAGAGACCGGCGTTTCCCTTACTGGCTGAACTCCCGCGAGTGAAACCTGAGCGAATACTCGATCCGCTGAACATCCGGATTGATGAGCGGTGCTACACCCCGCCAATTGAAAAAGCGGTTCAATTCTTCATCTGTCTTGCCATTGGCGAGTTCGGCTATCAATCTTCCATTTAGATACCCCGGATACGTGTGGTTGGAATGGGGCGGAAGCCCCCTTACCAATTCGAATTCGACCGGCACGTTCCTTTCCAGAAGCGACTGCACCAGGAGAGAGGTGCCGATATCGTACCCGCGTTTATCGAGTTCCGCGACGTCTATATAAGTAGGGAGATTCTCGAGGTGCTGACGGCTTGCCAGAGTGAGAGGATCATGCCGGTCCCATGTCTCTTCGTTTATGAAAATGCGCTTAAGAAGATTAATTATGAATTGATGAGTAGTATGCTGGACGTGCTGCGGATCGTACTCAATGAAAAAATCGCGCGCCTCCGCCGAGAAGGGCGAGGCCGGGACAAGCATGGGAGTGTGAGCGCTGACTGAATCGAACAGTTCCGGATGTCGAAACGCGATCGAGAGCGAGCTGTAGCCGCCGGTTGAAAAGCCGCTGATCGCGCGATGGGATACTCCCTCCTTTGCACGATACCTCTTCTCTATAAAAGGGATGAAGTCAGCTATAAGGACTTCGGCGTAATCGGCGGGCTCAAGATTCCAGCGATGGATAAAGAGGTACGATCCGAAATATGTCGGATCGAGAATGGACCTGAAAAGTCCTCGAACCGCGCGAAAAGGAAACGTGAGGACAGCGACAGGCATGCTGCGCTCCGGAGGCACTCCCCAGTCGACGACGATCCCCGTTATGAAACTTTCCGGAATCACCACAATCATTTCCTGAACAGCGCCCTCGGTAATGAGCGCGTCCAGCGTTGCATCCAGATGCCAATTTACCCAATCCATGTGCGCTTTCCCCCTGAGATCGAAACCGTGTATGTAGTACAGAATCGGATAGCAGCGCTGGGGTTGGTCGTAGTAACTTGGCGGCAGATAAATCGAATACTCGATGTCCTGGTTGAGCTGTTGCGAGTGAAAGATACCGTGCTGCACGTTTGTTCTGCGGCCATAGCGTGCGCTATAGGAATGCCGTTGCTGTCCATCTGCTTCTGTCGGCCACAGGAAAATCGCGAGCGAAAAAAGGACCGCGGATTGAAATACTCCTTGCCATTTACGAAATGGTCTCATTTTTCTCTCAGTGCCGGATCGAAAAGCGCTACAGTCGTTGCAGCATGGTTTGAATCTTCAGGAGACGGGTCTTGAATTCGAGGATCGCTTTATTCGGATTGGAGAAAAAATCTTCAACGACATCATTCGATCGCCGAAGCCGCTCCGTCAAGGCAGCGGCTATGATGTTGGTGACTTTGTAGGCGATCGCCGGTTTCTTGGCGGAAAGCCGGTCAAACGCTTCTCTGGATATTTTGAATACGGCCCCCTCTTTCCAACAGGAGACACTGGCGGAACGGGGGAGGCCATCGAGGAAAGCCATTTCCCCGAAAAATTCGCCCGGCTCAATCGTCCCCAATTTCCTCTCGTCTCCGGCGTACAAGGTTTTTGTGACCACCATTTCCCCCGAAAGGACAATGAATAAGTCCCGGGAATGCTCCTTCTCGCGCACCAGGAATTCGCCGCGCGCACATTGATGGACCGTGCCGATTTTCAGGAGATGGCTGGTCTCTTTTTCGGAGAAATGGCTGAAAAAACTGCAGCCCCTTAGGTCTTGCGGCCAAAGGCCGGTTTCGGCGCGGCAGGACGATAACCCGGAACGCTCTTTCTTTTCCTGCTTCATCTTCTTGACTCCCATTTCGCACCCGGGATGAAGGGTGTACACTAAAATAGCACGAAGAAGGATTGCTTGCAATAGAACGGTTTATTTTCTAGCGACCGTTGATTGTAGATACTGTAAAACCGCGGCAGGGGCAGGACGCTTCAAGTTTGCTCCTGATCCTTTGCGCGTGACTGAGCGAGTCGGCGATCCCGAATACGGCGCTTCCGCTGCCGGTCATGAGAGCGGCTTTGGCCCCCGCCTCGAGCATTCTATTTTTCAGCCGGCCTATCTCAGGAAACATCCCAAGCGCCGGCTCTTCGAGCTCATTATAGAGAAGCTGAATAGCCGATGCGTTGGCTGAGAGCGGAAGAGAGGGGTCAAGGGCTTTCAAAAAAGTTTTCAAGCTTTCGCTGCATCCTGACAATTCGGCGGGCGGGGGCCCCGCGCACTGAGGCGCACGAACTTTGCCATAGGCCAGAGCAGTCGACACGCTAACGCCGGCCGGAACAGCCACAACCAGAAAACTCGCCGGCAGGGGAGATATTCTTTCGAGCCGCTCGCCTTTCCCCCATCCGGCGGCGAGTCCGCCAAACAAAAAGAATGGAACGTCGGCACCCAATTGCCGGGCCGTCTCCATCAGAAATTGTTCCGAAACCTGTTCCTGGAAAAGACATTTCAGTCCTTTCAAAACGGCCGCCGCATTCGAGCTGCCGCCGCCCAACCCCGAGCCGGGAGGAATCCGTTTTCTGAGGGTGATTCTGACGCCCCCCTCATAGTTCAGGGCAGGCCGCAATGCTGAAAATGCTTTGGCGGCCAGATTGCTCGAATCAGAGGGAACTGAGGGATCATCGCACTCGATTTTGAGGCCGGAAGGCCGAAGCTCGAGGCTTACGTCATCATGCAGGTCGATAGTCTGGAAGACGGTCTCGATGTTGTGGTATCCGTCAGGCCGCTTGCATATGATATCAAGGAAAAGATTGATTTTTGCGAAGGATGGAATCAGGATGGATTTCGCCACACACGCTCCGTTTGACGTGCAGCAGCCGAAAAGTCAGCCTTTCACAAAAAGGCCGCAGTGACATTTTCCCGTTTTCTCAATGTCTTCTTTGTGGTAGTGGCACGGGCAAATAAGCTTCCTGTCCTCTTCAGGATTACCGGAAACGAAGAAGCAGGGACAGTAGGCACGACTATGTTTGAACTTGTTGTTTGCAAGTCCCGTGATGATCGTATCGACCAGTTCGGGGTCCGGATTCAACTTATACCCTGCGCGTGTGGCGTATTTCTCAGACCCTTTCAGGAGTCGTTCTTTTGTGCCTTCCAAATCGTTTTCATCTCTCTTTTCCGCCATAAGATCTCCTTTGGATCATTTTAGCAAAATATTGGACCGGATATCAAATAAAAAAGGGCCAGGAAAGCGCCTGGCCCTTTTGCCGCTCCAGATAGGTCTATAGCCGCTTGGCTATGTCCGACAGGCCGACTGCCTCCAGTCTCTCTTTTTTGGGCTTGCCCTTATGATCAAGCCCGCGAAGATCGTAATATTCCTTCATCATCACTTCCACATTGGGGACGGAACCGGCGGCCCCTCCTTCCTTCGTCGGAGTAAGTATCTTCTTGGGCAGGCGATCATCTTCAATGGTGACGCCCATCAGGTTATTGAGCGACCGTTTCAGCAGCCAGATTCTTTCACCGGCCTTCATCAGGCTTTCGACGGTATAGTCGCGGCCGGCGGCGGAATTGATCATCTTCACCATGTCATTGAAATCCAGCGAGGCGGCGCCGAAATAGCACAATCCGGTCGATTGCAGCACGGAAGCAAGATTTTCCGTTATCCAGACAAGCTTGCCTTTTCCCTCGCTTGACTGGCCCACATATCCGCCCTCGATTCCGACTTCCGGCATTGACACCCCTCCCTGCTCGGCGAACAGATCAAGGTGAGAGAGGTGACATGCGCCGCGCACCGACATGGCATAAGCAAGCCCGAGCCCGTGGAAGGCGCGGGGGTCGTGCATCGGAGCCTCAAGACCCTTCACCTCCGCCGTCAGATCGGAAGCGCCTTTGCCGATTTTCCTTGCGGCTGCCTTGCTGCCCTCCGCCAAAAGATTGCCGAACCCTTGCCGGTAAGCGATTTTCCTGACCAGTTCAATAACGGCGTCGGCGTTTCCCCACGTCAGTTTCAAGCCGTCAGTATCTGAATCTTTCAATATGCCGTTTTCATAGCAATCGATTGCGAATGCGATCGTGCAGCCGCAGGAGATCGTATCCAATCCGAACCGGTTGCACAAATCATTGAGTTTATTGACGGCCGCTTGATTACAGATCATGCACATCGTGCCGAAGGAACCCATTGTCTCATACTCGGGCCCCGCGCCCGGCTCCATCTTGTATGGGCCGTCGTCCACCTTCACGTTGCGCTTGCATCCGATGGGGCAGCCATAGCAGGCCGAGCCCTTTGTGAGGTACTTCTCGTTCATCACGATCGAGCTGAGTTCGTTCGCGCATTCCATTTCTTCGCCAAGAATCCAGTTCTTTGTGGGAACGTCGCCCATCGTCATGCCCATGACCATGCCTGCATTCGTGCCCATCGCCTTGAGCGCCATCGTGAACATCCCGTCATTGATTTTTTCCATTGCGCTCTTGCGAATCTCGGCAAAGACATCGGCGTCGGCGGGCGCGAGTTTTCCGGAGCCTCTCACAACGACAGCTTTTAACTTTTTCGAACCCATAACGGCGCCCAGGCCGGTCCGGCCCGCATAATCATGTTTGCCGTCGGCCACGGCCGCAAACTTCACGAGGTTCTCGCCCGCCGGGCCAATTGAGACGATGCGGGGCGTCGGCTTTCCCTCGGATTTTTGCGCCAGCATGTCCGCTGTTTCATACGTGTCTTTTCCCCAGACAGCGGCCGCATCCTTCAACTCGGCCTTGTCGTCTTCAATCGCTAGAAGAACCGGCTTCTTCGATTGACCGCGGATGACAATGCCGTCCCAACCGGCGAACTTCAGCGCCGGCCCGAAGTTGCCGCCGCAGTTGGCCTCGCCCCAGATTCCGGTCAGTGGCGATTTTGCCGCAACGCTGAATCGGGGGGTGGCGGGAAGTCCGCTCCCGCACAAGGGGCCGGTAACGATATACAAATTGTTCTCCGGACCGAGCGGATCACATCCCGGCGGCACGCCGTCATCGAAGAAAAGCTTTGCCGCCAATCCACTGCCGCCGACGTAATCGCGCAGGGCCTTTTCGCTGATCGTCCGGGTGGAAATTTTCCCCGAGGAAAGATCAACCTCCAATATTTTGCCGTTCTGGGTTCCCATGGTACATTTCTCCTTTTCCGGGCTTTTGAGCTATCAGAACGAAATACATTCCGGTGGGTATCTTACATGAAACGCGGGGAAATGTAAATGGTAACTGCGTGAGAAAAAGAAGCACAAATTATCGCGCTTCGCCGGAGGTTTGCTCCGGTCCGGCGGGAGCCTGCGCGGGTGCGGTGGCCGAAGAGAGTCTCTCAAGGGCCACGGCGCGTAGCTCGGGAAACCGGTCGCGAACAGTTTCGTACATTTGTATCGCCTCGGCAGCCCTCCCGAGTGCGAGATAGCTATCACCGGCGGCAAGATAAACGAAGCCCAGCGAAGAGTATTCGGGATGTTTTTCCATAATCGATTTGTATTCCACCAGCGCTCGGTCATACTCCTTCTCTGCCTGATAGCTTTGGCCAAGCCGGAATTGCGCGTCCACGGTCGCTTTCGGTGCGGGGGCAAATCTGACGGCATCCTGATAGGATTCCGTTGCTTCATGATATTTTAGCGAAACCGGGTGCCGATCGCCGTTCGAAAGGGATTTTTTGCCGGCGGTCTCTTCTCCAAGTGTGGCTGAATCCGGCGCCAGAGACGGAGAAGCGACGTTCGTCTTTTGCAGTTTTTCTCCCTTCTGGGTTCGCCGCAATGAATCGATCTCAACCTCCGGCCGTGAATCCAAAAGGCCCTCTTCCCTCGTTCTGAAGTTTGATGCGTTTGCGCCGGAAGTCGTTTCCGCCCCACTTAGTTCATCTGTGGATTCAAGGGCCAGATGCATTGGCGCCAAGTCCTTTCTTTTCTCGGGAGCAATGCCTGCACTGACCGGGGCTTCTGGTTGCAGTTGGCTCTCCAGACGTACGTCGCGAGCAACGTCCATCTTGTCTTCTTTCAGCTTGAAACCATCGGCTGCGCCGGTGAAATCGGCTTTAGGAGCCGCGACCGATTCAGCAGGTGGATACTGCGCAATCGTTTGCTCCTTTTGCGCTTGGGGAAGGTAATATACGACGCCCACTATAACCAGGAGCGCCGCCGCGGCGGAGGCAAGAGCGGGCTTCCAATACGTAACGCTTCTTCTTCCTGCAAACAGTGCTTCCTGCTCGAGTTCCCGCACCGCCATCTGCCTGACGATCTCATTCAGGGCCGCGGATGGCTTTTCAAAATCGACATCCCGGAAAACCGAGATGACGTTTTTCTGCTCCGCAAATTCTTTCGAGCACGCCGGACAGGAAGCAAGATGCTTTTCCAATGCCCTCTGCTGTCGAGGGGCAAGAACGGCATACAGGGAATCGAGCATCAGGGACTGCGCCTTTTGACACTTCATTAGGAGGTTACCTCCTCGATCACGCGCTGCTCAACCAGCATATCACGCAGGTTTTTCAAAGCATATCTCATTCTGCTTTTAACGGTGCTTTCGGACGTCTGCACGATTTTGGCTATTTCTCTGAAAGAAAGATCCTGATATTGTCGCAAGACAAATACCTCTCTCTGCTCGGGCGCCAGGCGATCGATCGAGTTTTTCAGCGCTTCCGAAATCTGTCGCCGCTGTAACAGCTCGTCGGGACCGGGATTCCCGCTGGCAAGAAAATCCTGCGGCATCATTTGCTCTCCGTCCTTGCCCTGTATAGGCTCATGCAGCGATTCCGCGCGCCGATACTTCTCCCTTCGAAACATGTCGATACAGGAGTTATGCGCGATCTTATATAGCCATGTTGAGAATTTAGCGCGCTCTCTATAGCGGCGCCTCGAGCAGACGATCCGCAAGAACACTTCCTGAAAAACATCCTCCGCCGACTCTCTGTTTCCCAGCATCCGGCAAAGGTATGCAAAGAGAGGATTTCGATGCCGCTCCAGCAGTTCTTCAAACGCAGCCAGATCTCCACCCGCGTATTGAAGCATCAGCGCCTCATCCGGGATATCCTGGTCCAACCTCCGCTCCATGATCATGCTGATCGCTGACCTGTCATAAGTATAAACGAATGGCGGACGCGAAAGATTTAATCATTCCGGCCACACGAGCGCATCCATCTCTTCGAGAAGCGGCATCAATGTGTTGCGGTCCAGAGCGCTGACGGGAATTCCTGAAAACCGCCTTGCGAGATTTTCCGCCGTCTCTTTTGAAATCTTATCGACCTTGTTCAGTGCGAGCAGGATCGGCTTGTCGCTGAAGCCGAGCCCCGACAGCGTTTTCTCGACGACCCGCAAATGATTCTCGAGGTAAGGGCTGCTGATGTCGGCCACATGCAGCAGAAGCGATGCATCTGCAAGCTCCTCGAGCGTCGCTTTGAAAGCTGCCAGGAGTTCGGGCGGAAGATCCCTGATGAAACCGACGGTATCAGTGATAATGACTTCCCTCTCGCGGGGAAACCGGAGCCTGCGGCTTGAAGTATCCAGAGTAGCGAACAGTTTATCTTCGACTAGAACGTGACTGTCCGTCAGTGCGTTGAGCAGCGTAGACTTTCCTGCGTTCGTATACCCGACGATCGAAACGATCGGAAGCCCTTCCTGCCTGCGCCGGCTTCGGCGGGTCATTCGGTTTCGGGCCGAGTGTTCCAGCAGCTTCTCGAGGTGGACGATACGGTCGCGCGCGCGCCGCCTGTTTATCTCCAATTTGGTTTCGCCGGGCCCCCTGCCGCCGATGCCGCCCGTCAACCGCGACATGGCGGTATTCTTCGTGACCAGCCGGGGCAGAAGATACTTCAACTGTGCAAGCTCCACCTGAATCTTGCCATCGGTGCTCATGGCATGCTGGGAAAAAATGTCGAGAATCAACTGCGTCCTATCGAGTATCTTCAGCTCCGTCATATCGGTGATGGACCTGAGTTGGGAGGCGTTCAGGTTCTGATCAAAAATGAGGATGTCGGCGCCGACCTGCATCGAGCGCAGGATCAAGTCCTGCATCTTTCCCTTCCCCATCAGGAAACGCGGGTCGATCTCTCGCCGCCGCTGAATTATTGTATCAACCACATTAAGGTCAGATGTCGATGCCAATTGTCGCAGTTCTTCGGCTGATTCCTCAGCTTCATGCAGAGGAGCCGTAGTTACGCTAACCAGTATGGCGCGGCTGTTGTTGGTCCTGTGGGTTCGGCCCGGCTGGCGCCGCGCGATTTCCTCCTCCAAAGAATCAACAAGTCCAATGAAATCCACATCCAACTGAGCCGGAACCGCCGGTTCAAGAAGGCGCCATTTCTCCTTCTTCGGGTTTAACGGCAGAATATGTGCAGAATAGGCAAGACCAGGCATTCCGTCGGGCTGAACAGAAACGGCCACTACCATATCCAACTTCATGAGAGCAAGGTCCGTCAAATCGTCATCTGACAGCGGCTCCGAGTCCAGGTGAGTATGGATCAGCCGTAATCCGCGCAACCGCTGACTGGATGCCGGATAATCCTTTTCCAAATCCGGCAGGAAAACCGATTTTGCATCGCCGACGATGACAAATATGATCCGTCCCTTTCTGTCGACTAAGATGGCGATCTGCCTCCTGATCTCGTGCGACAGCTCGGTCAAATTGCGGGCGACTTCGTGCGAGATCACCTTTTCAGGCGCTATTTTGCGCCGGTAGATATGCTCAAGACGCTTAATTTCGCCGGCTTTTAGTCCGAGCGTTTTTCCGTGAATTTTTTGTATACTTGATCTTCCCCTCTGGTGATGATAATTTTCCCGTTCTAAGTATTGACACCCGGAGGCCTGAACGCTCGTTCAGCCACCCATCCCGCGTGATGCACTCAAAAGCTCGCGCGATCCGTTCGGATCGATCTTGACATTGATGCATGATGGCCGCGAGCCGCTGAACGCCCGTTCAAGGGCCGGCCGCAGGTCTGCGGGATTCTCTACATATATCCCAGTACCACCAAGAGCTTCTACCAGCTTTTCGTATCGACTGAAACCCAATTCTGTGCCTCCTTGGTGACCGTCGACAGCCATCGCCTGCACCCCCGAACGCATCTGCCCCCATCCACCATCGTTGCCGATAACAACAACCATCGGCAGGCGAAACCTGACGGCGGTATCCATTTCCATCGCATTGAATCCGAAAGAGCCGTCTCCGTACAGGAGCAAGATCTGACTTTCGGGTCTTGCCAGCCGGGCGGCTAATCCGAAGGGGACACCCATTCCGAGACATCCGAAGGGGCCGGGATCGAGCCAATGCCCCGGGCCACGCGAGCGGAGGATACGAGCACCCAATGAAACTATGTCGCCGCCGTCGCCGATAATGATTGCATCTTGATCGAGAAACTCGTCGATCTCGTGGCATAAGCGCGCCGGATGTATGGGAATCTGATCCGATTTTCGGAAAGACTGGAGGGATTTCAGTTCCTCGTTTTCCTTCAGTCTGAGTTCATTAACCCAGTTCTTACGCTCTTCGGAGGGAGAAGCTTTTCCAATCGCTTCGCGCAATTGAAGGAGCACGGACCGGGTGTCGCCGACAATCCCGACTTCAACGTCTCGGTTTCGTCCGATTTCGGCAGGATCGCTATGAACGTGGATGATATTGGCCCCTGAGCTGATAACGGTTGAATCTCCGTAGCCGAGCCTGAAGTCAAATTCCGCTCCCGCGAGAAGGAGCATATCGGCCTCGTTCAGGGCTTTCTCGCGGGTCTGCGAGTAGAATAAGGGGTGCTCAGTGGGAATACATCCTCTCGCCATTCCGTTCACGAAGACAGGGGCCGAGAGGGATTGAGCCAGCCCTTCCAACGCTTCGCCCGCCTCGTCCCACCAGATAGCGCTGCCGCCGAACAAAACCGGTTTTCTTGCCGCCAGAAGAAGCTGTGCCGCCGTCTCGATCAAAGCCGGGTCTCCAAAAGATCGCGCGCGCTCTACTTGTCCGTTTCCCGGAAAGGAAACAACGTTCTCGTCTTCCGACGAAACCAGAACGTCGAGCGGCATCTCCAGAAAAACAGGTCCGGGACGCCCCGCGGTCGCGTGCTGGAACGCCCGGTCAACGTATTCCGGTATTCGGAAAGCATGATGGACACGTTGGCTCCATTTGGTGATGGGTCTGAGAAGCTCCACAAGGTCCATTTCCTGGAGCGCCCCCTTCTCAAACTGGAAGAGAGGCGCCTGTCCTCCGATGACCACAAGAGGAATACCTGCCTTGTATGCATTCGCGATACCGGTAATTGAATTGGTAATTCCCGGGCCAGCCGTGACAACCGCTACGCCGGGCCGGCGGGTCAGCCGCGCCCATCCATCGGCGGCGTGTGCGGCTGCCTGTTCATGGCGCACGTCTATCAATTCTATTCCAACTTCGGCACAGCCCAGATATATGGGTTGAATATGACCGCCGCAAAGGGTGAAGATATATTTCACCCCGTGCTGCTTCAGCGCCTTCGCCGCGAGGTATCCCCCCATTCGATTCATTTCGGTGAATTCCTTCTTAAAGTCGGTGTTTAACTGCGGCTCTTTTAATCGCCGAACAACTTTTTCCAGGCATCCCTGCTTGAGTCCCGCCGCGGGTCGGGCGCTTGAGGTCCTTTGTCACTCGCGAACTCAAACTCATCGCAGAAATTTCCCTTTTCTTTGTCCTGCACGAGTTCGACTGTCGGATTCTTGCATTGCTGAGGAGCGCCGGGGTCGTAGAAAGTGCAGTTCAAGCAGCAATGGAGGTCATATCCGCATTGGGCGCACGTCTCGGTGCGGCCGGGAATGCGATGTTGTGAGACCCACTCAGTTCCGCATTTGTGACAGAGTTTCAAGGTGTTCCGCCCTCCGGACTGCATAATTTAAGGTACGAACCTTCCTTTACCATTATATGGTTTTTGGCATCTCATTGTCTATGACGCAACGGGAGATAAATAGGGCTTACGCATCTAAATCGGCCCTTGGGGGCGGATTTTTGCTGACTGCTCCTTCTTATTGGCTCTGTTGGGTTTCCTTTGTGGTTTTGGAGATG
>QZKU01000118.1 GCA_003598085.1 Candidatus Abyssobacteria bacterium SURF_5 | reverse complement strand
CATCTCCAAAACCACAAAGGAAACCCAACAGAGCCAATAAGAAGGAGCAGTCAGCAAAAATCCGCCCCCAAGGGCCGATTTAGATGCGTAAGCCCTAAGGTGTCAGTCGCCGCCGCTTGACAAAGAATCATGAAGATGCTACCTTATTAGCAATAAGGGGAGTAGCTGTTCAGCGTCGCCGTCAACACGCCCGTTCATGACAGGCCGGTAGCGCTGGCTAATGCGGTTTCTAGCAAGCAAGACCTTTGCCGCAGCGAATATCGAATATTCGGTGCAGCAAAGGTTTTTTTCTTTCGGGACAGTGCGAGAGCAGGTGAGAAGTAAAAGAACGGCCTCAACGGCAAAAGGAGTCGAGTACTGATGTCAAACCAGCTTCTGGCGTGGGTTGGATTCAATCTTTTCGTGCTCGCGATGCTGGCCGTGGACCTCGGCTTTTTTCACCGAAAGGCGCACGCTGTCGGGATCAGGGAGTCTCTGCTCTGGACGGTTCTGTGGATAATTCTGGCGCTGCTGTTCAACGTCGGCATCTATTTCGTCAAGGGACCCGAAACGGCGCTGAATTTTCTGACCGGCTATCTGCTCGAGAAATCGCTGAGCGTTGATAATCTGTTCGTCTTCCTGCTCGTCTTCTCATACTTCAGTGTCCCGCGCGTTCATCAGCATCGGGTGCTTTTCTGGGGCATCCTGGGCGCCCTCGTGATGAGAGCGGTTTTCATAGCGACAGGCGTGGCGCTGATGGAGCGGTTCCACTGGATCATATATGTTTTCGGGCCATTTCTCGTCATAACCGGTATCCGGATGGCGTTCGAAAAAGAAAAGGAAATCCATCCTGAGAGGAATCCGGTCCTCAGGCTGTTTCGCCGTTTCTTCGGGATCACCGAGCAATACGTCGGCAGCCGGTTTTTTTTCCGAGATGCCGGTCGATTCGTCGCAACTCCTCTTCTTGTCGTGCTCCTCGTGATCGAAACCACCGACATCATCTTTGCGCTCGATTCCATTCCCGCCATTCTCGCCATTACGACCGATCCCTTCATCGTATACAGCTCCAACGTTTTCGCCATCCTGGGACTGCGGGCATTGTATTTCGCGTTGAGCGGAATGATGCAGCTTTTTCACCACCTGAACTACGGCCTCTCCGCCGTCCTCGCCTTTGTGGGCATAAAAATGATGTGTTCAGAGTACATCGAAATACCGGTCGTCCTGGCGCTCGGCGTCATCGCCTTCATCCTCCTCGGCTCGGTCGTCGCGTCTCTCATCTTTCCGAAGAGAGAACAACTGCTTCCCCTCCCGCAGGTGGAGCCCGGCGCGGACCCACTGGGCGACTGAACACGCAGGCTTTTTGATTTACTCCTCCGGATAAGATATACTCCGTCGAGCAGCATGGCACAAGGTTCTTTCAGCGAGCGGGAAAATGGACAACGGAAAATCGGATATCAAGATCACCAGCATCGAACTGACGCCGATATATGTGCCGTTCTTCGAGACCGTGAGGCAGGCGATGCAAGCGGGCGCCGGAGGACTGGGCATGGCCATAGCCGCGGAAGAGGCATGGCTCGGCGGCGAGTTTGTCATCTGCAAAGTAACGGCCGACGACGGCAGTGTCGGACTCGGCGAGGCGTTTGTGTGGCTGCCTGAGACGGGCGTCTCCCCCGCCCAAATCATCGACGCGATTCACAGCGCCCTCGGCAAGTATGCGGTTGGCGAAAGCCCGTTTCACGTAGAACGCATTCGCCACCGCATGGAGATAAACGTCACCCGCAACGAAGTGGCAAAGGGACTGCTCGACATGGCTTGCTACGACTTGATGGGCCGAATCACGGGCAGGCCTGCGAGCGACTTCATCGGCGGCCGGTCGACCGATAAAATTCCCCTGGCCGCCCTGATTGCCCTGATGGACATCGAATCGATGGTCGCCTTCGCCCGCTATTTTAATGGGGAAGGATTCAAGACTTTCCGCCTCAAACTCGGCGCCAGCATAAAGGAAGACGTGCGGATCGTCGACGCGATTCGCGAGGCGTTCGGCAACGAGGTTCGCATCCGAGTCGATTACAATCAAGCCTACTCTCCGCCCGAGGCGATCCGTGCAATCAAGGCGATAGAGCCGTTCGGAATCGATTTTGCCGAACAACCGGTTCGCGCCACCGATTACCCGGGAATGGCCTACGTGCAGGGCCGGGTGGATACGCCGCTCATGGCGCACGAGGGCTGCTTTTCATTGCAGGACATCGTCACACTTGTCGAGCTTAAGGCCGTCGGGGTCATCGGCATCAATTCGGAACGTCCCGGCGGCGTCACGAATGCCCTTCGCGCGATAACTTATGCCGAACAGCGCGGCATTGGGATCGTGATACACAATCAGACGCTGGGCATTGCGTCAGCTATGCAGATCCATCTTGCGGCGGCAAAATATCATTCGCTCGGACACGCCATCGAGCTCTTCGGGCATGTCATGCTGGAAAATGACCTGGTAGTGGATCCGCTTGATTATTCGGACGGCTTCGCCCGCGTTCCAACAGGGCCGGGCTGGGGCGTGAGGCTGGACGAAGATGCGCTCGAGCAGTATCGTACCGGCCCCACCATCGTAGTAGAAGCTTAGGTTTCACGTTCAGGCCTCTTCCCGTTCGCCTGCACCGCCTTATAATTTTCTGGAGGGAGGATCGATGATGGACAAGCCGATGCCTAACGCCTTTTTCGCCGGCATGTCGTTTATCTTCAAAATCCGGGACCTGATTCGCCCGCCGGAATTGGTGCTGGCCGAAGTCGATATCCGACCGGGACACCACGTGCTCGATTACGGATGCGGACCCGGCAGCCTAACGATTGCGGCGGCCCAAATCGTCGGCGAATCGGGAAAGGTATACGCTCTGGACCTCCATGAAAAGGCGATACAGAAAGTGAAACAACGCGCCGCCGCGAACCGCCTGAAAAATGTTCAGACGATTCTTGCTGATAGTCCCGCTCAACTGGACACGGAATCGGTCGACGTCGTGCTGCTCTATGATATTTTTCATATGCTCGGTGACCAGGCAGGCATCCTGCGAGAACTGCACCGGGTATTACGGCCGGATGGGATCTTGTCGTTCAGCGATCATCACATGAAAGAGAAGAATATCATGGAAGGCGTAACCGGCGGCAACCTGTTTCGGCTGAAACAGCGAGGAAAAAGGACGTATACATTTCAAAAAATTCAAGATGGCGTTCCCGAATAAACGACATCAAAGAAGCGATCCGTAAAGAAGCTGCGATTCGCTGCTCTTCTATCCACTCTCGGGACGGCAATCACTTCAAGACCCACCCGCCCATGCGATTGTAGGCGCGGTCCCACCAGGTGGGCTCGCCCGCATCCCACATGTTCAGATCGTAGGCGTTCTTTGAGACAACCTTCTCGCCGGATCGCAACACTGCGGCCAGCATGCAGGCTGAACGGCGGGCGGGCATCTTGAGGCTGAAGTGGAGCGACATCTGCGAGGTGTCGGGAGGGACTGTTCCAATGTCAAAACCCAGTTTCATGATTGGCTTGCCGTTCTCATTCAATGAGACATCGAGCCGGCAATCTTCGAGCGATTGCAGCAAGTCATTGATAACCCACACCTCGATTGGGACGATTTCTCCGGGCTCGTGCCGCCTCAGATCGAACTTCAGGCTTACAAGGATCGGGTTGTAGATGTCCTTCAGCGCGTGGTAGGCCAGCTTCGGATTGCGGTAATAATCGACGACGCTCCAGGAGATCGCCGGCCAGGGATCGTTCAGTTGCCAGAAGATGACGCCGCTGCACTCGTACTTGCGTCTTCGATAGTGTTCAATCGCGGTCTGAAGCGCAAATGCCTGAACGCGTTGGCTGGTCTCAACAAAAAATTCCGGCTTTTCAAAACTGGCCGCCGGCCCGACATATCGTTCCAGTTTCCTCAGGTCCGCCCGGTGATATTCCCACTCTTCGCCCGGCGGCCAAAGCGAGCCGTCGGTCACAAACCGTTTCAGGGAATCGACCGAGGGGACGGCCTGAAGTCCGAATTCACTGGCGAACTGGGCGCCGTCGCTGCGATAATCGCGGATATTGCCGCAGCCATGCCAGATAAACCAGTTGTGTGTATCACCCTTGCCGGGAGAGGCCGGGATAAATAGTTTGGCGGGATCGATCGCCCTCACGGTCTGCGCGACCCGGGTAAGCAGCGCGCTATTGCGGGTGGGGCTCAATTCGTTGCCGCCGCAGTATGCCGCAACACAGGGATAATTACCCACCGTCTTTGCAATCGCGGCGACCTCCTTTTCGGCTCTCCGCAGGAAGGATTCGCTCGTCGAAAGATGCCCCAGAAAGAGGCATGCAAAGGGAAACTCCTGCCACACCAGGATGCCCTCGCGCGAACAGATTTCATAAAAGTACCTCTTCTCGCGCAGCCCGCCGCCCCAGACCCGGAGCATGTTGACATGGATTTTCCTGGCCATGCCGATGAGTTCCTCATAATCCTGCTTTCGCAGGCGGCCCATCAGCGAATCGGCGGGAACCCAGTTGGCGCCGCGGATAAACTCCCGTTCCCCATTGATCATGAAGGTCCAGTCAAGGTTCCCCCGCGGCGTCTGCGGATTGCGCTCGAGATGTATTTCCCTGATCCCGACAAGTTCGACCACCTGGTCGCTGATCGTGTCGCCTTCATACACGCTGATTGCAAGTTCGTAAAGATTCGGCTCGCCCCTGTCCCACGGGTTCCACAGGCGCGCGTCCTCCAGTGCAATATTGCGCTCGATGATCTCGGCGCCTTTCTTTACAAAGGCGGTAAAGCTGAAGCTGTGAGCGGAACCGGAGAAATTCGCGGGCCGCAGCCTGACGACGAGACGGATTTGCGTCGCGACCGCGGAGTTCAGCAGAAGTCTTATCTGCAGTTTCGCCGTGCCCAGCTCTCGAAAAACATTGGTCGTGATGGAGGTTTGCCCTATAAAAATGTTGCCGCACCCGATCAAGCTGACCTCGTCCCAGATTCCCATCGTGCGCATATCGGGAGCAAAGTCCCAGCCGAAGCTCATCTGACATTTCAGCGTCTCTATCCGTTCGGGAAACACTTCGGCGCCGCCCTGGAGCGGTTTCCCGATTTTCGAAACCAGTCGCTCCCACGGCGATATCGAAGGTTTCGGAAGGAACGAGGACCCCATGATCCGCACGTTTATGAGGTTCTGCTCCTTGATGATCGAGGAGACATCATACTGATGGTGGCCGAACATGCCTTCGTGCTGGCCGAGTTTGCGCCCGTTGAGATAGACCTGGCTGAGGTAATCGATTCCGCAGAACTCAAGAAAGTACCGCTTGAATTTGGCTGTAGGAGGCGCGAATTTCTTCGCGTACCACCACACACAGTCGTTCACCCACTGCGCCCGCTCATTATTTGTCCCGACGAACAGGTCGGGCAGCCGTTCAGCGGCCATCAAATCGGCGCGAACATTGCCGGGAACGGTTGCCTTAAACCATTCGGTCATCTTCTCGGCTTCGGCTATTGTGCCCGATGCAAAACCGTCATAGATTTTCTTGTATCCCACGCGCCAATCGGCGCCATCAAGCGAAAAGGAGCTGCGATGCCTCATGCCATCAATCCTTTACTTGCCCTTTCCGTGCAGCGGCCTCGTAAAATTCTTCCGCCAGCGCCAGTATCTCCTGAGAATCTTTAAGCGCTTCCACGAGCCGCCAAGGGATCGCCTGTATCCCGTTGAGCGCGCCGCTGATCGCTCCTGCGATGGCGGCTGTTGTGTCGGTATCGCCGCCGGCTCGAATTGCTCCAATAACGGTTGCAAGGAAATCGCGGGGCGTCTTCAGAAAGAAAAAGAGGGAGCACAGCACGCTGGGAATCACATACCCGCTGATCCCCCGCGGCTGGCGCGGGCCAACCTCGGGCTCGCCCGACGCATAAATCAGCCGAAGCGCTTCGTCCGGCTCGAGCGTGATCCACCGGCCAAGCAGGTCCAGATATCGAGAGAAAACGGTGCTGGCCGGGCGCACGGCGGCGCTGATTTTCTTCAAATAATCGGCGGGATCGAGAGATTCGACAGCCAGATTCAGGCGCACCCCTTCTGCCACGGCTATCGCGCCGGCGATGGATCGCGGGTCCTTATGAGTGACAATGCTGGAGATTTCGGCGTCGTGCGGTATGCGGTCGGGGTGCAAACAGTTCCACAGCCCGATCGGAGCCGCCCGCATCGCCGCCCCGTTACCGGCGCGTCCGATAGGTGTTCCCGCTTCTGACCACTTCATTCCTCGTTCATAGATGTTATAGACGCCCTCGCTGCAACTTGCTCCGGCGCCCACAATTTCGCCCGTGTTCCATAATCGAACGAACTCGGCGGCAATCTCGGCGCCGTCAACTTTTCCGGCGCGACAGATCGCTCTCACAATTGCAAGCGTCATCTGCGTGTCGTCCGTATACTGGCCAAGCGGGTAGCCGGCAATTTTTCTAAAATGGATTTCGGCGGCGCCGGCGATTTGAATGGATGGCGGCGGGAGCCCTTCAAAAGGAGCGCCCAGAGCGTCGCCGACCGCACAGCCCACGATCGAACCGAGAAATTTATCACGTACCCTCTTCGTCATTAGCCAAGACCTGTTTCCGGAGGCATCTTACCAAAAACGGGATTTTTTGTAAATGTGCCGGCGCGTACTTTTCAGGGCGTGCCGCAACTTGACTTTCCGAACGCAAGTTCATAAAATGAATCTCAATTCAAGGAATCGGATTCTTCATATGACCGCGCAGATCACCCCCCAACACAGCAAGCTCTGCCGAAAAGAGCGAGAACGACTCCGCCGCGAATGCGAAATCCTGGAGGCAGCCGAGAAGGTTTTCTCCCGCAGGGGTTTCTTTGCCGCGCAAGTGTCGGAGATCGCGAGAGAGGCGGAATTTTCCGTCGGAACCCTATACTCCTTCTTCAAAAGCAAAGACGAAATCTACAAGCGCATCGTCGAGCATAAAGTCGGCGAATTCATTCAAAAATACAGACAATCGGTTGAGAAAACGGCTGATCCTCTGACGCAGATCGAGCGCCTGATCGACACAAAGATAGAATATTTTCTTGCAAACAAGGCGTTTTTCAGGATCTATGTCAGCGAATTTCGAGGCATGGGATACAGTTTTCAGCGAGAGCTGAGAGAAGGAGTGACCTCCTTATATGAAGGCTACCTTAGCTGGCTCTCGGAAATTTTCCGCAGAGGCACGACCTGCAACGTTTTCATCAAGGTCGACCCGGACGCTCTCGCGACGGCATTCGAGGCCGTCAGCAACAGCGCCCTCGTGCGGTGGCTGCGGTCGGGTAACGAGGGTTCAACCGACCAACTGGCGAGTGAGATCAAAAGAATCTTTTTGAATGGGGTTGTTTTGCAGGGAATTTGCCGGCCGGAAATCGATTCGATCGGCCGGGAATATTGATTGATAACGCGTATGGCCGGAAAACGCTTTTCTCCCGAAAATAACAGGAAGAAGAATATGAGCCCCCGCATCAGCAAAATAGCTGTTTCACCGCTTGTGCTTGGTGTTTTGCTTTCGATCGCGCTCTTTGACGGGTGCAGTGAAAAGAAGTCGGTGGAGACGAACAAAGAGCCTCGCGTGACTCTTGTTGACGCCTCGCCGGTAACTGTGCAGGACGTGCAGGTGGTCGTGCGGGCGGTCGGTTCGCTCGAGGCGATTGACCGCGTAAAAGTCGCGCCGGAGATTCGTGCGATCGTCGAGCAGATTTTGTTCGTTGAAAACCAGCAGGTCGAGCAGGGCGACCTCCTGGTGAAACTGGATACCCGAAAGCTGCTTCTCGGAGTGCAGCAGGCCGAAGAGGCGCTGCAGACCGCGCTCGCGGCGAAGGACCTAGCCCAGGCGACCATAAAGCGGACCGAGGCGGAAGTGGAAAACAGGAGGAGCACCTACGGGCGCGACAAAGAGCTTTTCGAAAGCGGGATAATCAGCGAATCTCAATACATTCAATCCAAATCAGCTTACGACAGTGCGCAGGCCGCGGTTGAAGAAGCAAAGGCGGCTTTTCGGCGAGCCGAGAAAGAGGCGGCGGCTGCAGCGACCAGGATCAGCATGGCAAAGGAGAATGAGGCCGATGCATACATAAGAGCCCCTCTGAGCGGCGTCCTGGGAGAGCGCCTGGTGAGTCCCGGCGATTTGGTCGAGCCGGGCACGCCGCTGGTCGAGCTGGTTGTGCTGGACCCCATAGAAATTGCATTTTCCGTCCCCGAGAAATACCGCAGTCGACTTTCGACGGGACAATCCGTTATTTTCGAGATGCCGTCGATTGCCGGGCGGATATTCTCGGGAGCAACCACCTACATCAGCCCCACGACGGACCCGGCCACGCGAACCGTCAAATTGAAGGCGCGCTTGCCCAATAAGGAGAACCTGCTGCAGCCGGGTCAATTTGGAACCGTGCGCCTGGTCCTGGAGGTGCACGAGCAGGCGATTGTGATTCCGGAGGCGGCGGTTGTGCCGCGCGAGGGCGAAACTTTTGTATACGTAGTGAATGATACGGAAGCACATTTGAAGAAAGTGGTTCTCGGCCAGCATCTGGAAGGAATGGTCGAGGTGCTCGAGGGTCTGGAGCGCGAACAGGTTGTAATCACTGCAGGCCAGCAAAAAGTTGCCGACGGATATCCGGTGCGCGTGCGCCGGAGCGACCGACAGAACGGCACAAAGTGATATTCAGGGATATGCCATGTTTCTTCCCGAGGTGAGCATACGCCGGCCGGTTCTGGCGGCGGTCATGACGACGGTGCTGATTGTGTTCGGTATTATCGGGCTGATGCGCCTCCCGGTGCGCGAGTTGCCCGACGTGGACTGGCCGATTGTCAATATCAATGTTACTTATCCCGGCGCGAGTCCTGAAATTGTTGAAACAGAAGTCACCGACAAAATCGAGGAGGTCGTCAATACCGTCGAAGGAATCAAGACGCTCAGATCGGTGAGCGCCGAGGGTGGGGCTTCGATAACGGCCGAATTCGAGCTCGAGCGGGATATCGATGTGGCGGCGCAGGATGTTCGTGATAAAGTGTCAGCCATTCGCCGCGATCTTCCCGATGAAATCGATGAGCCTCGCATCCAGAAATTTGATATCGACGCTCAGGCGATCATGTGGATTGCGGTCACTCATCCCGAAAAGAGCCGGATCGAAATTAACGACTTCACCGAGAACGTCCTGAAGGATCGGCTTGAAAAACTGAAAGGCATCGGCGAGATAACCATTGGCGGCCAGACGCGCTTCGCGGTTCGCCTGTGGCTCGATGCGGAGCGGCTGGCCGCTTATGACATTACCATCAATGACGTTGCGCGCGCGCTCCGATCGGAGAACGTCGAGATCCCGAGCGGTCGCATCGAGGGACAGCTTCGGGAATATGTCATCAAGACCGAGGGCCAGTTCAAATCGGTCGGCGCGTTCAACGATCTGATTGTGGCATATCGAGGAGGCGCGCCGGTGCGGCTGCGCGACGTGGGCGAAGCAACGCCGGGACCGGAATCCTACCGCGCGCTGGCCCGTTTTAATGGGATACCGTCGATCGGGCTGGGGATCGTCAAGCAGAGCCAGGCGAATACCGTCGCCGTCGCCGACGCGGTCAAAGCGGAACTGGATAAGCTGAGGCCGGATCTGCCGCCGGGTTATGAGGTCACCGTCGCCTTCGACGCATCCGAGTACGTGCGCGAGTCTGTCGATCAGGCGAAAGAATCGCTGATACAGGGAGCGATTTTGGCATCGCTCGTCGTCTTTGTTTTCCTCGGGAGCGTGCGCGGATCGATCATTGTCGCCATCGCCATCCCCACCTCGATCCTGGCCGCCTTCGGGGTCATGTATTTCCTTGATTTCACGCTGAACAACCTGACGTTGCTCGGACTGGTTATCGCCGTCGGTGTAATCGTTGATGATGCCATCGTAGTCGTCGAGAATACTTCGCGTCATATTTCCCTCGGAAAGGGCCCGGTGCAGGCGAGCCTGACCGGCACGAACGAAGTCGCGTTCGCCGCAATTGCAACTACGCTTGCACTCGATGCCGTGTTCATTCCGGTCGCTTTCGTCACCGGCCTGATCGGAAGGTTCTTTTTTGAATTCGGCCTGACCGTTTTCATATCCGTTTCGTTCTCCACCTTCATCGCGCTGTCACTGACGCCGATGCTCAACTCGCAGTTTTTTTCGGCCCGAAAAGAAGAGGGATTCCTTCTGAAAACGGTCGATAGCTGGGAGAGGCGCATGCGGGAAGGCTATCGCTCGGCGCTTCGCGTCTGCTTGCGACACCGCGCGCTCATGGTTGCGGTCGGCCTCGCCAGCGTTATTATCAGCGTCTTTTTCTTTCTGTCGCTCGGAACGGAGATGACACCGCCCGAGGATCGGGGATCGATCATTATATTCATGAAGGGCCCCCAGGGGGCGACGGTGCAGTACACGGACAAGTATCTGCGCGAAGTCGAAGCGATTCTGCAAGAGACGCCGGAGGTAAGAACATTTTTCACCGCCATCGGGATGTCACGGACCGTCTCGAAAGTGAACGAGGCCATGTCGTTTGTTCGGCTGCATCCGCTGAGGGAGCGACAGGCCAAGGGCCAGCGGCGCCAGCAGGAAGTTATGGCCGACCTTCGCTCGAAGCTGAACCAGATACCCGGCTTTCTGGTGTTTCTGACGGAGCCCTCCCCGATTCAGCAGGGGCGCAACAAGCCGGTGCAGTTCGTACTCTTGAATCCCGACATCGACGCCCTGCGAGAGGGCGCCGAGAACATGATGGCCGACATGAATCAGGTACCGGGACTCGTGGACGTAGATAGCGATCTGGAAATAAATAAACCGAAACTGCGCGTCGAAGTGGACCGGAATCGTGCGGCCGATATGGGCATTTCGATCGCGGATGCCGCTCAAGCGATGCGCGTTCTGCTGGGCGGAGACGATATCACCGATTTCAAAGAGGGGGGCGAATCCTACGAGGTGGTGGTACAGTTCAAGGCGGCGGACCGCGAGGTGCCGAAGCATATCGATGACATCTATGTCCGTAATGTCAAAGGCGAGTTGATTCGCCTCAGCAGCATTCTCAATTTTGAGGAGACAGTCGGCCCGGCGGAAATCAACCGGTTTAACCGCCAGAGATCAGTGACACTCACTGCCAACACCGAGAACCTTCCGCTCGGCGAGGCGCTGGAAAAGATAAACGCCATTTCGGAGCGGCGCCTGACCGGCGAATTCAGCACGGCGCTTGCCGGCACGAGTGAGACCATGATGGAATCCTTCACCGCACTGCTGATGGCCCTTCTCCTGTCGGTCGTGTTCACGTACCTCGTACTCGCTGCGCAATTCAACTCGTTCGTTCACCCGTTCACCATCTTGCTTGCGCTTCCGCTCGCCTTTATCGGATCATTTGGCGCACTCCTTCTCGCCGGCATGACCTTCAACATTTTCAGTTTCATCGGGATAATCGTGCTGGTGGGCATCGCGACGAAGAACTCGATTCTGCTGGTCGAATTCATCAATCAGCGGCGCCGGCAAGGTATGCCGCGGCGTGAAGCGGTTATCGAGGCGTCTGGTATTCGTCTGCGCCCGATATTGATGACAGCGATCTCGACAATCGGCGGCGTCTTGCCGATCGCGCTCGGATTGGGCGCCGGCGCTGAATCCCGCCGTCCGATGGGTGTAGCGACTGCCGGAGGGCTCATCTCCTCGACGTTGCTCACGCTGTTCATCGTTCCGGTCGCTTACTCGCTGATCGATGATTTCGGGCAGCGCTTCGTGAAATTGCTGGAGAAACTGCATCTGAAGCCTGTTCATGCATCGGAAGAAGACGAACGGCTCAGGCCTGGTCCGGAACCGGCATCGCCTCGACCGCCCTCCGCGGTCGGATGAATTGGAGAAGCACAAGCCCCACGACCATGAAAGCAGCCGTTACGGGAAACAGTGAGCGGTAGCCGAGCGTATCGATGATTTTCCCGCCGACGAGCGGTCCGATGATCTGCGAGGTTGCAATGCTGATAATGCTGAAGCCGACGAATTCGGCGGTCCGCTCCCGCGGGATCAGGTCCAGAAAAAAGGCATATCCCACGCCCATAACGGCGGCGTAAGGAATTGCGGTCAAGCCCACCAGGATGACGGCCTGCGTCAGGTTCTGAGAGAAGCCCACAAGCAGCTCCGTTACCGCCCACAGAGCGACCATCAGCGACAGAATCCCTTTTCGTCCGAACCGGTCTCCCATCATTCCGAGTGGCACCACGAATAGCGTCGCCACAATTGCGAAGGCGACCAGCACCAAAAAAGCCTCGCCCTCGGGAATCCGCAGCTCTTCGACCGCAAACAGCGTGGCAAACGCCGATACCATCCAGAAGCCGAGCCACCAGAAGAACTGCGCGAAAAAGAAGCCGACCGCGTTTCCTTCTTTAATGATATTCCGGAGGTAGCCGATCACAGATGGTCGGCTTGCGGAGGAGGATCGTGCAGCGATCCCGGGTTCAGCGAGCAGGCTGATTGCGAGCAGCAGCGCTCCGAAACAGACAACGGCAACCAGACGAAATACCATGTTCGGGTACTTCTCCCACAGGCTGAAGCTGATGACGAAGAACGAGATCAACGCCACGCTGCCAAAAAGGTTCATGATTCCGCTTGCGGTGCTGCGCTGCTCGGGCGGCGTGACGTCGGGCAGCAGCGACAGATAGGGAGTCTCCGAAAACCTGAGCGAGAAGTAGGTTGTTCCGCACAAAACAGCGACCAACCAGAAGGCATGGGCGTACGGCAGGCTCAAGATGCACAGGAGAACACCGATGCTCCCCATGAAAATGTAGGGCCGGCGCCGGCCGTAGCGGCTGCGGCTGCGGTCGCTGATGTAGCCCACGATCGGCGGCACGATGCATCCGGAAACTCCCGCGAGGCTGAGCACCATCGCGATATTGAATTTCGAGTCGGTAAAGGTTTTCAGAAAGAGGGGCATCGGCCCCGTATGGAGGCCCCAGAAGAAAGTCAGGCCGAACCAGCCGACCCCGATCAGAGCCATTTTCCTGTATCCGATTTTAGCTGTTTCCAAATGCGTTGCCCCTCCGCCTTAATTGTGAACTTGCGGTATTGCGCCAAAGATTCGATGTGGGATTACGTTGTGGGAGTGCTGGAACTTACTCCTCGGTCGATTCCTGCAACAACAGGTGGATGGCTTTCTCGGCCTTTGATTCCGTCACCCTGAGTCGGTAACCCGCTTTAGCGCGCGAGAAAATGCTGAAACCCGAAGTGTCCTCGTCGGAGATCGAGCACGCTATCCCTTCGGCATCGAGGACTGCCTTGGAAAGATAGGCATAAAATGGCTCTTTGAAAATCGCGATTGTCACAAGTTTCTCGAACAGACTCTCCGCCGGCAGAGAAACGCCGCCGTCTTCAGAGATAAAAAACCTGTTCTTATGCTTGTCTCCCGTCATACTGCTTCTCCCTCGCGCGAAAGGCAAACTCGCCTTCCGCCCTTCTCCCTTTGCGGCGGGTTCCCCCAACCTCAGCTCGTCCCGCCTTCTGCATTATCATATCGCCAAAACGGCGCCTTTTTCAAGGCGAACGGCCAAAGACTAGCGGAAACGGGCGCTCTGGTAAAAGAATTCCTCATCTCGACTTTTCCTCTTTCGTAGCGCAGGCATCCTACCTGCAATTTTTCAACCTGAAACTTTGAACCTGAAACTGTTCTTCTTGTTTGGTAGCATAGGCGTCCCGCCTGTGGTTTGCCTTTACAGCTAAAAGACCTGCTCACAGGAGCAAACAGAGGAAATCACGCGAAACGCGTGACTGACCACGTGGGCCACGTAGTCAGCCATATCTCCAATAGGTCTTTCCGCTTGGACCCGTGAACTGGAATCTTGAACTTTGAACATTGAACCTTGAACTAATTTCTGACCACAGATAACGACACAGATGCACACGGATTTTTCACGAGCCTGCCCCGGACTCCGATCCGGGGTCATTCCCGCAGGCCTTAGGCGGGAATCCAGAATACGCGGCGCAGCCATGCCTGCCACGCGGCTCGCGTGGTCATATGAACCTTCCTCGCTTTCCCGGTGGCATGGGCATCCCGCCTGTGGTTTGCATCTTACCTGCATCTTTTTCAACTTGAAACCCCGGATCAGGGTCCGGGGCATGCTTTGAACCTGGAACTGTTCCTTCCCGTAGCGTTCATCTCTTGACTTCAGTTAACATACATGTTAACCTGCTGATATGAGAACGGTGATGTTCTACAAGACCGGCGAAGGGAAATGTCCCATCGAGAAGTTTTTAGACTCTTTGCCAGGCAAGGCTGCCAGAAAGGTGACGTGGGTTCTCAAGCTTGTGGAGGACCTGGAAAGGGTTCCATCGATATATTTCAAGAAGTTGGTCGCAACTGAAGAAATCTGGGAGTGCCGAATAACATTTGGCTCGAACACATATAGAATTCTCTGCTTCTTTGCTGACGATGCCACTGTTGTTTTGACTCATGGATTCATGAAGAAGAGCCGGGTGACCCCGATATCTGAAATAAGGAAGGCCGAAGCCATGAGGCGGGACTTCCTCGAAAGGAGAAAGAAATGAGCGATCTCAATAAATACGTCAAGAAAAGAAAAAAGAAAGAGAAAGAATTTGCCCAAGGTTACGAAGAGGGGTACGAACAATTCAAAATTGGCGTGATCCTTCGCGAGGCTCGCGTCTCGGCGGGCTTGACCCAGGAGGAACTGGCTCGCAGGATCGGGACCAAGAAAACCGCAATTTCCCGGATTGAAAACCATGCGGAAGATGTGAAGCTGTCCACGCTGAAAAAGACAGCCTCTGCATTAGGAAAGAAACTCGAAGTGAAAATTGCATAGGAATTTGAGCAGGCGTCTTGAAGAAACCTTCTCCTACTCTCTGTTGTCGACTTTCGATTTTCCCTTGCTCTCGCCGCTTCGGCTCAACTTGGAACCTGGAACTTGAAACCTGAAACCGTTCATTCACCACGGAGGCCACTGAGGAGCACGGAGAAAAGACGAAATCTAACCACCAAGACACAAAGGCACAAAGAAATTCTTTGAACGCCGACACGCCAAGAAAGGATCCACAGGAGCAAACAGAGCAAACAGAGCAAACAGAGGTAGCTTCTTTCGACTTTGGACCTTGAACATTGGACCTTGAACCCATTTTCACCCCAGTCTCCCGACTCCTCCCTCCCGACTATCCTTCTCGTTCCGCCTTTTTGTTTGATTCCCTGTGGACCGTGGACTGTCACCTGTGGTCTGCATTCCGATTGATTTTCTTCACACTCAGTGGTATGATGTTGCCGCACTGGGCGACCTACCGGAAAATGATAAGGAAGCAGCAAAATGGCTGTCCCCGATTATCAGAGTCTTATGCTGTCCACTGCTTGGATTCGCTGGAGAGAGCAGGCGACTCGTCAAAAGTGTAGGCCCGACCCCTTCTTCACCTGACCACCATCGCTGAGCGAGAAATGTAAGTGCCCAAGAAAGAAGCCACAGCTCGAATCAAGATCAACAAGCTGCTTGAAGCGGCTGGCTGGCGTTTCTTTGCGGAGGGGAACAAGCCCCCCAACGTGCGCCTCGAACCGGGCGTCGCCATCAAATCAATCGATCTGGACGCCCTTGGGAACAATTTCGAGAAAACCAAAAAAGGCTTCATCGACTTCCTGCTGCTCGACGCCAAAAGCTTCCCGCTCATCGTCCTGGAGGCCAAGTCCGAGGAAAAGGATCCGCTGATCGGCAAGGAGCAGGCCCGCAAGTACGCCCGCTCACAGAACTGCCGCTTCGTCATCCTCTCCAACGGCAATCTGCACTACTTCTGGGATCTCGAACGCGGCAACCCTTACATCATCACTTCGTTTCCGACACCCGACTCGGTCGTCGGCTACCAGAAGATCACGCCCAACCCACAGCGTCTGGTGGAGGAGCAAGTGGGCGACGATTACATCGTTCTCACCCAGCGCCCGAACTACCGATCCGAGGCAGGGTGGCGGATTGAAGCGGAGCGGCCCGGCTACATCCAGGCCAACAAACTTCGCTTTCTCCGGCCCTATCAGCTCAAGGCCATCCATCGCCTTCAGGCCGCAATAGGCGAAGGCAAGGACCGCTTCCTGTTCGAAATGGCCACCGGCACCGGAAAGACCCTGACTGCCGCTGCCGTAATCAAGCTCTTCCTCCGTTCCGGCAACGTACGGCGCGTCCTCTTCCTGGTGGATCGGCTCGAACTGGAGGAACAGGCCCGGAAAGCCTTTATCGCGCTGGTGTCCGCCGATTTCAAGGCGGTGATCTACAAGGAGAATCGAGACGACTGGCAGCGGGCGGAGATTGTGGTTACAACGGTGCAGTCACTGCTATTCAACAACAAGTACCAACGGCTTTTCTCGCCGACTGACTTTGATCTCGTTATCTCCGACGAAGCGCACCGCTCCATCGGTGGCAATGCCCGAGCCGTCTTCGACTACTTCATCGGCTACAAGCTGGGCCTCACCGCCACTCCACGCGACTACCTCCGCAGATTCGACAGTTCGAATCCGGGCACCCGCGACCCGCGCGAGGCCGAGCGTCGCTTGCTGCTGGACACCTACCGCACCTTCGGCTGCGAGAACAGCCAACCCACCTTCCGCTATTCTTTGCTGGACGGCGTGAAGGAGGGCTACCTCATCAGTCCCACGGTGGTGGACGCCCGTAGCGAGATCACAACCGAACTTCTTTCAGAAGAGGGCTTCATCGTTTCGTTCGCGGACGATACCGGCGAGGATCAACAGCAGGCCTTCAAGCAACGCGAATTCGAAAAGCGCTTCTTTTCGGACGCCACCAACCAACTGTTCTGCAAGACGTTTCTTGAGAACGCCCTGCGCGACCCGGTCAGCGGCGAAATCGGCAAGTCGATCATCTTTGCCGTCAGCCAGCCCCACGCTACCAAACTGACAAAGGTTCTCAACGAGATGGCCGACCGCATGTTTCCCGGCAAATACCAGTCTGACTTCGCCGTGCAGGTGACCTCACAGATACCCGATGCCCAACAATTCACCGTTAACTTCAGCAACAACAACCTGCTCGGCTCGTGTAACTTCTTGCCTGCCTACAAAACCAGCAAAGCCCGGGTTTGCGTAACGGTCGGCATGATGACAACCGGCTACGACTGCACCGACATCCTGAACCTCGGTCTCTTCCGTCCGATCTTTTCACCCACAGACTTCATCCAGATCAAGGGACGCGGCACGCGTACACACAACTTTCTGGACCAACTCCTCGATGACAGCCTCAGGGACGTTGTGCAGAAACCGTTGAAGAAAACCTTCAAGCTCTTTGACTTTTTTGCCAACTGCGAATACTTCGAGGAGAAGTTCAACTACGACGAAGTACTGAAACTCCCTCGGCCGAAAGGAATGGGCCCCGGCGAGGGAGGAGGCAAAGGCCCGGTGGTCGTGGGCGGCACTTACCAATACTTGGGCGCCGACATCCTCTCCATGATCAACGAAGAGACTATCGGCTTCGAGGGAATGAAGATCGACCGCATGTTCTTCGAGAAGTTCGAAGACACAATCCGCGCCGATGAAACCGTCGCTTCTGCCGTCGAGGCCGGACAGTGGGATCGCGTGATAGACTACGTGAACCGCGAGGTCTTCGACAAGCCAGAGGAGTACTACACCCTCGACAAGCTGCGCAAAGCTGCTGCCGTGGACCGCCGCATAACACTGCGTGAGATTCTGGAAAAGATCTTCGGCCTCATTCCGCGTTTCAAATCCAAAGACGAGCTGCTGGAGGAAGAATTCGCCAAGTTCGTCGCCGACTACAAGCCCGAAGAAGCTACCGCCATCCCGGCCATCAAGAACTACTTCAAGGCTTACGTCACCAGCGGGCGCGTGAGGGACATCATCGACACCCGCCAGTTCACTGATCTTGCGACCAACCCCGTGTTCTCGACACGGGACTTCCGAGCCGTGCCGAAGAAGTACCGCACGCTCGTCCCTGAATACATCAAGGACTACGTCTCTTTGAACCAGTTCGCCGCTTGAAGGGGATCTCATGCTCGACAACGACACCAAACGCCGCATCGACACCGCCCGCGACATCCTCGTCGGAAAGCTTCCCGATCCGAAGTCCCAGGTCGAGCAGATCACCATCGCGCTGATCTACAAGTTTATGGATGATATGGATGCCGAGTCCGAGGAACTAGGCGGTAAGCGGAAGTTCTTCACCGGCGAGTTCGCCCGCTACGGCTGGGCGAAGCTGATGAGTCCCGGCCTTGGCGGCCACACGATGCTTGGCCTCTATGCCGAAGGCATTACCAAGATGCCCGAGAATCCCGGCATCCCGCCGCTCTTCCGGGACATCTTCAAAAACGCCTACCTGCCGTACCGCGACCCCGAGACGCTCAGGGCGTTTCTAAAGATCATCGACGAGTTCGAGTACGACCACTCCGAGCGCTTGGGCGACGCCTTTGAATATCTGCTTTCGGTGCTCGGCTCACAGGGCGACGCCGGCCAGTTTCGCACGCCGCGCCACATCATTGACTTCATAGTCGAGGTCGTGGCCCCGCAGAAGGGCGAGGTCATTCTCGACCCTGCCTGCGGCACCGCCGGATTTCTCATATCCGCCTACAAGCACATCCTCGGCGCCAACACCGACGACAAGGGCCACAGCAAGCTCACGCCCGACGATCGCGGCCGCCTCGCCAATAACATAAAAGGTTACGACATTTCGCCCGACATGGTGCGCCTCTCCCTGGTGAACCTCTACCTCCACGGTTTCACTGATCCGCATATCTACGAATACGACACCCTCACTTCCGAGGAGCGCTGGAACGAGGTTGCCGACGTCATCCTCGCCAATCCGCCCTTCATGTCGCCGAAAGGCGGCATCAAACCTCACCGCCGCTTCTCCATCCGGGCCAAGCGCAGTGAAGTCCTGTTCGTTGACTACATGGCGGAGCACCTTACCCCTACCGGCCGCGCCGGCATTATCGTACCCGAGGGCATCATCTTCCAGAGCCAGACCGCCTACAAAGAACTGCGTAAGATGCTCGTCGAAAACTACCTCGTCGCCGTCGTCTCCCTGCCGGCGGGCGTGTTCAATCCCTATTCCGGGGTGAAGACCTCCATCCTCATCCTCGACAAGTCTCTCGCTCGGCAGAGCGACACCATCGCCTTCTTCAAGATCGAGAATGATGGCTTCGGTCTCGGCGCCCAGCGCCGCGCCATCGAAAAGAATGACATCCCGCAGGTCCAGGCCGAACTCGTCGCCTGTCTCCAGGCCCTCCGTAGCCGCAAACCCACCGCAGAGGTCCAGATCAGCTGCGGTCTGATCGTGCCGAAAGAAAAGGTCACAGCAAATGGCGACTACAACCTCAGCGGAGAACGGTATCGGGAGAATGGTGCTGATACCGCGCACTTTCCGATGGTTCCACTTGGGGCGGTTGCCGTAATTGAAAGCGGCTCGCGTCAGAAAGGCGGTGCTATTGACTCAGGCATCCCGAGCATTGGTGGGGAACAGATTGACGAAAAAGGAAGCATCCGTTTAAACAAGATGAAGTACATCTCTAAAGATCATTTTCGAGGAATGAAAAAGGGCATTCTTCAAAGAGGCGATGTGCTCATCGTAAAAGATGGTGCGACCACCGGAAAGACCGGTTTCTTTACCCATGATATGCCATCTGCCGTGAATGAGCACGTCTTCATTCTTCGGGCGAAGCAATCCATCCATCCCTACTACCTTTATTGCGCGGTCCGGGCCAGTGCCTTTCAAGACAAACTCAGGCCGTACATCAAAGGCATCATTGGAGGCATTAGTCTCGAATTCAGTGAAATCACCATTCCCCTGCCACCGCTGGAGGCACAGATGGAGATCGTGGCGGAGATCGAGGGCTACCAGAAAGTCATTGACGGCGCCCGCGCCGTCCTAGACAACTACCGCCCCCACATTCCGATCCACCCCGACTGGCCGATGGTGGAGCTTGGCGAGGCTTGCATTGTGAATCCCCGCAAGTCCGAGGTTGCTGACCTTGAAGGTTCAACAGTCGTGTCATTCGTCCCTATGTCAGACATCGGCGAGCATGAGATGTTCTTCGAACCAAGGGAAACGAAGCAATTAGACGAGGTGACCACGAGCTACACCTACTTCAAAGACGGCGATGTCCTTCTGGCGAAGGTGACGCCTTGTTTTGAAAACGGAAAGGCCGGCATAGCACGTGGGCTCCGCAATGGCATCGGTTTCGGCTCAAGTGAATTCTATGTTCTGAGACCTACCGATGGTCTCCTCCCGGAGTGGGTTTTTATGTGTGTCGCAACGCAAGCATTTCAGGCGTGGGCTACACCGCAGATGACGGGAACCGGAGGATTGCAGCGTGTTCCAAGAGCAGTTGTGGAGAACTATAAAATCCCTCTTCCGCCCCTCGCCACCCAACAAGCCATCGTCGCCGAAATCGAAACCGAACAGGCGCTGGTCGCCGCCAACCGCGAACTTATTTCGCGCTTTGAGAAAAAGATCCTGGCCACCCTCGCCCGCGTCTGGGGCGAAGATGAACCGGCCCCGGCAGAGGATTGAGAAATGGAAGAAGCCGCCGACCTAGGTAATTACCTGCCGCTCTCCTTCAAGAGCCCCAAAGAGGAGGAATACATCAAGTTCCTCTGGGACGCCTTCGAGAGCAACTACACCCACGGCAAGTTCCAGTTCGCGTTCCTTGCCTACCACATGCTCACCATGAGCTTCGTCTATTTCAACATCTGGCAGATCAAGAAAACACGACCTGAGGATTTCGAAAAAGGGCTGATTGGTTTCGCGCGAGACGAGAAGGCGTTACTTGAAGCCACCTCGCCCTTCGTCTTCAGTACCGTCAACGAAAAGACCATCCTGCGCTTCCTTAAGCTCATCGCCTGCGACAACGGCAAGATCGGTACGTACGCCAAGCTTGTGACCGACCGCAACGACGCCGCCCACCCCAACGGCAATATCTTTTTCAGTACGCAAGACGCTCTTGATATCAAGATTAGCGAGGTCCTCCGCGCGGTGGACGAAATCCAGACCCACTCCAGGTGCGTCATCGAACACTGCTACCGCGAATTCCTGCTCCAGAGCCATGACCCCGAAGAACGCGAATACCCCGATGCCATCGACCAGATCCGTGAGCTGTTGATCCACGGCAACTACATGTCGAAGAAAGACATCGACATCTGCCTCGGCTTTAACGTGGAAACCCTCGCCGGCAACGAGGGAATCGAGAACATTCGTGCACTCCACGACGCTCTCGCAGCCAATTACAAGGAGGATGATGCGAACCGCACGGCATAACAACCCAGAAGAGAATTGGTGTCAAGTCTTGGTCAGGTCTTGCACTGCAAACATCAGGCAGTAAAGCAGAGAGCGAATAAAAATGTGTCATTGCCCTCTTCTTCGGGAGCATGTCCTATCTTCTTCCGCAATCAAGAGCGAGGCTGGCAGAAGAAAGTCCGGAGAGATTATTACGGAAGGTTTCTCCTGAAGGGCGGAAAGCGGGTTCAAATAAAAAGGGGCGGCCGATGGGGACGCTCGCTTTTGTATAGGGAATTTCTCGACTGACTGTTTGACGGCCACATCGCCAAGCTGACCGAAAAACAATGGCAGAAAAAGACCCACCGCCTCACCCGCCTGATCACAGAGATAACGGACTGCACCAAATTGCTTTCGAAAGAGGATGGAAGCATTAAACGAGAAGCGCCAGCGTCTTCTATGGTACCGGCAGAAGAAAGATGCGCACATGCTTTAAACGAAGTTTAAAGAGCCCATTCCGCTCCATTCGGAGAAAGAGGCGAGAATAGCGGGTGGAGAAAGCGTCTGAAATGAAAGAAAACACTAGGAAAAGCAGTATTATTGATGGAGTTAAAAACCTGAGAGGATGTAATGAGCAACCTTCTAACACTGAAATAATGGAGGCATTACAGAGGTCTGGTTATCTTCTTGAACAGCGGCTTTGCCCTATTATCGAGAAGTGCGGTTTTTCAGTCACCCCAAACGAACAGTATCAAGACCAAGATACGGGAAAATCACGTGAGATAGACATAAAGGCTTTGTCCGTGAGAGAACTTAATGAAGAATTTAATCATTGTCTATTTACCGAATTGCTTGCTGAATGCAAAAATAATTTATACCCAGTCGTCTTTTTTAGCCAAAAAGAATCTGTGCCAGATTGGATGGCCCCTGCTGTGTTCACGGGTCAACCTGAAGTTGTATTTGAAAATGCCACGTCTCAATGGAAAACTCCAATCTCTAGTCACGTGCGATTCGACACGTTTCATCACAGCGCTAATCCGCAGTGGATAGCGAGACAGTTCTGTAGACTGAAGAAGGACAAAGGAAAATGGATCACGTCCCATGATGATTTATATTCCTCAGTTGAAAGCCTCGTAAAGGCCACGATATATTTTGTGGAAGAATTTAAGAAGTCTTGTCCTCAAAACAGAGTCAGATTATCCTTGATCTACCCTCTCCTGATATTTTCTGGATCTATCTACGAATGTCGCGTAGCTGGAAAACAATACAAATTGAAACCAACGAAGCACTTGCTTTTACATAGAACTATAAGGTCAAAAGAACTTGAGGGAGATTTTCCTATCGATGTCATTCAAGAAGAATATCTTCAAAGATTCCTAGCTATGATCAATAAAGAAAGCGATGAACTTCAGAAGAAACTGGAGAGGAAGATCGACCTCCTTAAGAAATCAATTGAGCTTCCAGAAGTCAGGGTTGGGATTCGAAAAGCGACTAAAGAAAGAGAGAAGTAAACCGGTCGATTATCATAAATCTCATTTCTTCTTTTGATGGTAGTGTAGGCTAATTTCTGTAAAAGTAGACAAAGCGGCCAGCTTTGTGCTCCAATCTTTGGTTGTAGTTGTAGGGAAATCAAAGAGAGGAGGACA
>QZKU01000117.1 GCA_003598085.1 Candidatus Abyssobacteria bacterium SURF_5 | reverse complement strand
CGTGAGCGGCTCGCTACAGGATACCTGCGTCGCCGGTTCACCCACCGGTTTGGATGATAATTGCGACGGACTGGACCAAAACTGTAACGGCGTCGCCGACGATGCCTATGTACCAACCGCGACCTCCTGCGGTGTAGGAGAATGTGCGGCCGCCGGTCAGATGGTGTGCGTGAGCGGCACTCTCCAGGATACTTGTGCGGCCGGTTCACCCACTGGCCTCGATGACGATTGCGATGGCCTCGACCAGAACTGTAACGGCCTAGCCGACGATGCGTATGTGCCGATACCGACTTCCTGTGGAGTCGGCGAGTGCGCCTCAACCGGATCGCTTGCTTGTATTGCCGGAAGCATGGTAAACACTTGCTCGCCTGGTCTCCCGGCAAGTGAAATCTGTGATGGCCTGGACAACAATTGCAATGGCGTTGTTGATGACGGCGGCGACGCTTTGTGCGACAATGGCCTGTACTGCGATGGCGCCGAAAGCTGCGGCGGCTCAGCCGGTTGTCAGCCCGGAATCGCGCCGGCCGTCGACGACGGTATTGCATGTACGACCGACTGGTGTGATGAGACAAATGATCTCGTAGCCCATACGCCGAACGATGCGTACTGCGATAACGGCGTCTATTGCGACGGCATGGAATATTGCGACCCTGCGCTTGATTGCCAGCCGGGAGTCCCCGTTGCATGCGATGATGGAGAATCCTGCACCGCTGATTCCTGCAATGAAGAGATTGACGCCTGCGACAACATCCCCATCGATAATGATGGAGATGGATACAGTATCTGCGCCGGCCCCGCTCGTGATTGCGACGACGGCAACGATGCGGTGAATCCTGGCGCGGCGGAAATCTGTAACGGCGTTGATGATAATTGCGATGGCAACGAGGACGAGGGGAATCTTGACGCCGATTGCATGATCGACGGCTGCTACGGGAACATCTATTTCGATTATTACTGCGCGACCAACGATGGGGCCGGATGCCTTTCGGTCCAATACGATACAGACCTGGATGGAGACGGGTACAACATCGAATGCGAGGGTGACTGCATTGACGATCCCTCGCTAGACGTCCCCGATTGCGGCCAAACTTACACGTGCGCAGCCGATATACATCCGAACGCTCCCGAAGTGTGCGAGGATGGAGTCGATCAGGACTGCCTGGGCGGCGACAGCTTATGCGAAGGATGCGATCAAGACGGCGACGGATACAGGGTCGGTACGTTCTTCTGCAGTCTGTGGCAGGGTCGCGATTGTGATGACACCAACGCCAACGTTCATTATGGCGCAGAGGAAATATGCGACGGAATCGACAACGACTGCGACGATGGCTTCGGCAGCTACGACACCGATCCTTCCACGGGAGTGGATAACCGCGATGCCGATGCGGACGCTGTCAACGACTGCAGCGGCGCCGACAAGTGTCTCGGCACGATACTGCCCGAATCTATCCCGACCGTCGAACTGAAGCCGAATAACTACGCCGATATCGACGGCGACGGTGTCCTTGAGGTGAACGACCCGCAGGCGGGAATCGTCGACGGTATGAGTCTCGCAAGCACTTACGGTTGCACGTGCGAGCAGATCCTCGATTGCAAGCCCGGGCAAAATAACGGCGAGATCAAGAACGGCTGTTCGCCGGGGACCATCGAAGTCTGGAAAACCCAGACCGGCTGGTCGCAGGAGTGTCAGGATCTTACAACCTATGGTGTGCTGGTGGTCCGCGACGGAATCGCCAAGCCGGTTCTCGAAGATACGGACCTGGACGGCATTCCGGATGTCGATGATACGGACGACGATGGAGATGGCATTCCAGACACAGAAGACCTGATGTCGGAAGACAAGGAGCACGACGGGAGGCCCGATTGGCACAAGAGGAACTGAGCGGCACCCATAGTTGATGTTGATATAGATCTGGGGCATCTCACTGCAAAGACACGGGGGGAACCAAAATGGTTTCCCCCGTTATTTTTTTCCCTGCAGGTGGTGAACGATTTGACCGATATGGGCTGATCCGCTACTTCAGCAGAATCTCGGCGGCGAGGCGCCGCCCCGCCTCGGTGAAAAACATGCGGTCGATTTTCTCTTTGAGCCGGCTTTGGGAGAGGTGGGAGAAATCGTCGCGCAGATTGACGATGAGATCGGCGTCATAGAGCACCTTGAAATTCGACGACTCATCGGCGCGCGGAGCATGATGATGCGCGATGATATCGCACACCTCCGATACGAGATGCGGCTGCATTCCCAATTCAGTCAGGATTCCTTTTGCGATAGGCGGACCTTCTATCTGTTGATAGACTGCAGCCGTGCTGTTGTATTTTCTTTCAGCCTCATGGATGCCGATATCGTGGAGCAGCGCCGCTGGCACAACGACACCGCGATCGGCTGTTTCTTTCAGCAAGATGCGCTCGGCAAAGGACAAGACATCGAGGGCGTGATTGATCCGCCGCGTGTCCGCGCCGAACACTCTTTGCATTTCGGCGGTAATGGCCTCCTTTGGGACGTTTTCCATCATCAGTGGCCTCCGCCGTGGATGAGGGGCGGCAGACACCTGACGCAGACCCACAGGCTCTCGCCGGCGCTGCGGCAGGGAATGAGGACCGTTTCGGTCTCCGGATTTCCGCACCGGAAGCATTCGAGCACAGGAGTTTCTTTGCTGCTCTGTTGCGACAGGTGCTCCTGAACCGCCTCGTGAGAGAACGCATCGGCTTCGCGTTCCTCGATGGTCATCGCGCCTTCAGGACAGATGCCGAGACAGAATCCCGCTCCGTCACACAGGCTTTCCCCGATCAAGCGAGCTTTGCCGTTGACTATTTCAATTGCGCCCTCGGCGCAGGGGACGACGCACGCGCCGCAGCCGGTGCATTTTTCCTCGCTGATGTGAACGATCTTGCGCTTGATTGCCATCTATTTCACCGCCTTTCTGATGATTACAATAGCAGGTATCCGGCGGGAAGACTATGACCAAAGTCACACTGAAAGAAGCCGTGAAAAGAGATTATTGTACGCTCACTTCCTCAGGAGCGAAGGAGGTCCTGATGTTATACTCTTTCATTTTTCTCCAGAGAGTAGAGCGTGAAATGCCCAGCTTTTCGGCGGCGACCGTCTGATTTCCCCCGCACTTGATAAGCGTATCGGTAATCAGGCGTTTTTCCATCTCACTCAGGGTGATGAATTCCGGTTCTGCCGGTTGCGCTTCGCTTGCGGCCGCTGCGACAGCTTCTTCCATCCCGCTCGGAAGAGCCAGCATCGGTTTCTTTATGACCTGCAGATACTCGGGCAGGCTATTGGCCCGGATCACATCGTCGTCGGCCATGATCACCGCATGCTCGATGATATTTTCGAGTTCCCGCACGTTCCCCGGGTACTGATAATTCGCCAGGATGAAGAGAGCCTGCCGGTCGATCTCCCTGATCTTGCGGTTGAAGCGCCTGTTAAATTTGGCGATGAAGTACCGGATGAGCGAGGGCAGCGAGTCCATCCTCTCCCTCAGCGGAGGTATCTTGATCTGGATGACGTTGAGGCGGAAGAAGAGGTCATCGCGGAATCGTTTCTCCTGCATTGCGACAAGCAGGTCCTGATTGGTGGCGGCTATGATGCGCACATTTACCTTGATGATCTTGTTCTCTCCGAGCCGCCGCACCTCGCGGTTTTCGAGCACGCGAAGCAGTTTCACCTGGGTGATCAGCGGCATGTCGCCGACTTCGTCCAGAAAGATGGTGCCGTTATTGCCTTCTTCGAATAACCCTTTCCGATCGCCGGCGGCGCCGGTAAACGCGCCTTTTACATATCCGAACAACTCGCTTTCGAGGAGGGTTTCCGGCAGTGCGCTGCAGTTGATCGCCAGAAAAGGCTTGTCATACCTGTTGCTCATGCGATGAATATATTCGGCGATGATCTCTTTCCCGGTTCCGCTTTCTCCCAGGAGCAAAACGGTGGAATCCGTCGGGGCTACTTTCGTCGCCAGATTAATCATTTTCCGGATGGCGGGACTATCGCCCATCATATCGATGAAGGCAGAGCGCTCGTATTCCCGGAAAGCCATGGAGCGCTCCAGATTCTTGAGCGCACTCTCAATCCCAAACAGCAAGTCGGAGGAGTCGAACGGCTTGACGAAATACATGTAAGCCCCGCGTCTTAGTGATCTTACAGCTTTCTCTATCTCTTCGATCCGGGTCGTGAGCAGAATTTCGGACATCGGCTGGGACTGCTTGATGAAGTTGATCAGGTCGAAGTCGCTCTCGCGCATGATATCCATGTCAAGAATGATAATCTCATAGCTGCGAACAGAGAGAAACTTCAATGTCTCTTCCTGGGTGAGGGCTGTGGTCGTTTCGTGACCCGCTCGAGCAAGCTCTTGTTTAAGGGCGGACCCCAATTTATGGTCTTTTTCCGCAAGGAGTATTAGCGCCATAACGATCTCCGAACGTCAGATTTGCAGTTATATTAGCTTTAAGCTATCTAAATTATAACCAAAGATTTACCATGAATCAAGTGCAACTGTTCTAAAATGGAACAGAAGGCGAAATTTTCGGTAAATGTCGGCCGTGGAGGTTAAATGTGGATGTTTAGCGGATTGAAAACACCCGATCAGAAAGGGCGGTAAATCACTATCAGGTCGAGGGTCAAAAGGAATCCCCAATGCAAAAAGAGGCCGTACCAGATGGAGCCGGTCTTGAGAGCCAGATGGCCGAGAAGGATTGCGGTGGGGACTTCGGCCAGAGTCTCAAGCGGCGATCTGCCCAGTTTCAAGGCGACCGCGGGAATCATAAGAACATAGATAGCGGCATTGCCAATAGAATTTGCCAGCCCAAAGAGCAGAAACCCGCGAAAGAAGAATTCCCATCCCATAAGGAAGACCAGGATGCCGATTTCGTAAAGGAGAAATGCCTCCGGATACATGGCCGCGATGAAATTTTCGGGGCGTCCGGCCGTGACGGCGGGAAAGGATGAGGCATAAGCGATAATCGGAATGAGAACGGCAAGGCAGCCGACGGCAAGGCCGGTGTTCTTCAGCGGGTCATGTCCGAGTGAGAGCCCCCACTGTGATGGTTTTTGGTCCCACAGGATGCAGCCGAGCATGGCGGGGAGGAGGCCGAGAACAAGGAAGGTGGAACAGCCGGAGGCCAAACGCTGGTAGAGCGGCCTTGCCGGATTGAAGAGAGAGTGGGACGGCAGGAGCATTTCAACGAGTGAGCCGATATCCGCATAGCGATGGATAACGAGAAAGAGAACGGCTGCGATGCAGACGAATGGGACGCGCCACTGTTGTTTCATGCGTCACTGGCAGTTCTCCCCCGCTGCTCATCGGGGGCTTGAGGGCCGCGATTTCTTTCCGCCGTCTATATCTTCGACAACTTTGGCGAATCGGCAGCCGGTGCGATCGGCTCCACGTTCACAAGCTCGGCTGTCACATGTCCTATGAAAGTCTTACTCTGCATTTTGAGCGGGATGTGGGGTTCGGATTCACTAATCCACAGAGTCATGACCTTGATCTTTGGGGGTTTGCGCTCCGGTTTATCCTCTATCTTTACGAACTGCGGCTGGATTCGCAGGGCGTCCATTTGATAACCCGCGACGTTAACCGGTTCCCGCTTCTCCACGGTGTAACTGACTTCGTAGGGATCATCCTGGACGAGCACCAGGAGGCGCCGCGAGTCGCCCACCTGCAGTTCCTGGCTGCTCAGTGAGAGGCAGAAGGAAACAGGATCGACGGTGCCGGTTTCCAACTGGATGGTTTTCTGCTTCATTTCCCCCTGTTTCCAGCGGGTGTAGTACGCTTCGGAGGAGTTGTAATTAAAGATTGTCTCGGTTGTTTTAACCTTCTTGTTTTGCTGGTCGTATACCTTCATCTTCAGGGTGCGCCCGGTTGCCGGATCGACAAAGGCAGTGACGTTCGCCCTCATTTTCCAGAATAAGTCGGCGAATTTCGAAGTGCGCGCCGACGCTGAAAAGCAATAATACGGCTGTTTCTCCTCATTTTCGACGGTCACAAACAACTCGCTTTCAGCCGAGGGAATTCCGTTCCAACTGAAGCGATACGTATATTTGCCCTTGGGAATCGGGATTCTGAATTCCTCCAAGGCGGGGGAATTCTCATCGGGCACGGATTTGCCGGCAAGCGAAGGGGCGCCGAAAGCGAGCGGCGCGAGGACGCACAAGAGAATGATGAGCAGTCGGACCCGCGGGCTCGTTCGTAACAAGTACAACATTTAACTTCTCCCTACTGTTTAAGTCGTTCCTGGATATGGTCCAGCAAGATCGAGAGCTCGTCGTAGTCCAGCTTCGCGAGAAACCCTTGCGATTCAGACATGCCGAGCAGGCGTTCGATCTTGTCGACAAGCTCGAGTTTCGACACCTTCTTGAGCTGCGCCTTGATGCGAACCTCGAGAGAATCAACGTCGAAGGGTTTTGTGAGATAGTCGTCTCCGCCGCACTTCTGGCCCTCGATGCGGCTCTGGGCGTCATCTTTTGCCGTCAGGAAAATGATCGGAGTCAGCCGATGGCGAGGGTCGGACTTGATCACTCTGCACAGCCAGAATCCGTCCATTTTGGGCATCATCACGTCGAGCAGAATGAGAGTAGGCCGCGAACGCTCCACCTCCTTGAGCGCCTGTTCGCCCGACCGTGCGAGGACGACCTCATATCCGCGCGACTCCAGGAAGGTCTGCGTGATATCGAGGATATCCTCGTCGTCATCGACAATCAAGATGCGAGGTCTATCTATCTTTTTTGCGGACATATGGTTATACGCGGACCATCAGCTTGTTTGGGAAGGGAACTTCCGCACAAGCTCCTCATAGAGCCGATTGCCTATTGCCAGTCCGATCTCGATGTATTCGGGGCCGTACTGCTTTCCCGTCACCGAACGGAATGTGCCCGCGATTTTCCGTATTCCCGCCATCCCTTTGGGGAAATGGGTCAGTATCAGTTGAATCGGGATATCTTCGTTCGAGATCATATCCCACAGCGTGTCGGTGAAGTTGTCCGGTCCCCAGCGGAACTTGTCGGCGTCGTAGAGCGCGTCGCTGATCATCTGGCCCTCATGGCAATCCAGAGGAGTCGGCTCCGTAAACGCCTCATGATTTCGGATCGCCTGCACTATCCATACGCGCTCACGGTCTTGCAGCGGGAAATCGGCCAGGATTTCTTCCGCGACCAGCGCGCCGTTTTGGGCGTGATCGCGCATCCGCCTGCACACGTCATGAAACATCGAAGCCAGGTGGACGAGCAGCATGATCCGACTTACCCGCTCCGGCTCAAAACGCTGCCGGGCGGTCTCGTTTTGTATGATGGCGCCGGCGTCCACGGCCACCTTCTCGGTATGCTTCAGCCCGTGGCCGAAATGCTCCTCTCTCGCCACAACGATTTGGCGGGATCGTTCCAGGAGAGGGTCTGCATGAAGCATCCTGAAGGAGAGGTCTCTTTCGGTTCGGAGATCGGTACAGAACTTGGGCGCTGCGAACGAATTAGCTATTTGCTCCGCCAATTCTCTGGCTTGTTTATAATCCTCTGCGGTCATGTTTATTTGACCCTGCAGGCAAAGGCGAAAGTTTCCAAATTATAGCACAAACTCTTTCCTGTAATCAAATTGGCGCTGATTCGGCAGCCGAGCAATGGAAAGAGGATTTTTACCTTTGGGAAGGCGCGTAACCGGCGATTTCAGATGTCATTATATTCGCTCCGAATCAGCTCCTGGCCGTATTTGCGCTCGAGGCGCCGAACGATGAAATGGCCGCGGGCGATGTCCTGGAAGTGATTCAGAAAAATCATGTTGATGATCGCTCCGCTGGCCGCGCCGACGACAGGGACCGCGGTGGCCATCGCTTTTTGCGAGACCACGATCCCGAAGCGCGACGCGATCGAATCAAGAAGCCGCAGCAACAACGGGCTGCCTCTGCCGGCGATCCTTCGCCCGGTGAAGTGACTGGTTGCGTCCGAGACAAGCGCGGCGAGCGAGGTGCGCACCGCATAATAGCCGGTTTCGGCGGCCTCATCCTTCTGTGTTCCCCCGCCAAGCGCGAAGACCTCCAGCATGGCGAGTTTCGTCTCGGGATTCTGGATATCCTCTCCCTCGCTCCTGGCGATGTCGGCGATCGAGCGCAGCATCATCACGGTGGAAAAGGGGAGCTCGAAGGGAAGCGCAGCCAGCCCGACGGCGCCTGCCAGGCCGCCCGATAAAGCCACGGAAGACTTATGATAAACAAATGCCGGAAATTGGGACCGCCGCTCCAACGTTCGTATCGCATAATCAAGCGCCTTCTCGAGCGCCTTTCTGGAGGCATCGTGAACGATCGTCATCCAGTTCTCCGGCAGCATCGCGAGGCTTTTTTCGATGGGCCTTCCGGCGACCGCAACTATCTTTGCCACCAGACCCGGATTTTCCAGGAGCCCTTTGGCATATACCAGGTCTTCATGATCCTCTTTTGAGATTTCCATTCCCTGCTCTCGTCCGAATCTTTGTGTCCAATCCAAAAACCCGCAACAATTACTGAAATACTATAACAGACGCGGATTTCTTCCGCGAACGCTTTGAGAAAAGCGTGATCGTATTCTTCCCTTTACTGTCGTTTGAGGCGAATTTATGGCATTTTTATATAGAGGATGCGATCATGCGTTTATCAACGAATTCGGCTTCTAAAAGGAATTAATAAGGAGGAAGTATCATGAAGGCGTTTAATATAATAGCGACGATAGCTTTTGTCATCAGCCTGTTTCTGACGGCCGGAGCTTTTGAAAAAGAAGCGGTAGCATGGGGTCTGCCGGAAGGATTCAATCCGGAAACCGGGAGAATAGAGAAAACATCCGAGGTATACAAAACCGAGGAACTCATCGGCAGTGTTGCCCGGAATGAGCGTGGAGAGCGGCTCGGAATGGTCGAGGAAATCCTTTTTTCCGACGACGGCCGGATCGAGTACCTGGTCTTGGCGCGTGACGAAATTGAAGGCGCCGAGCGCCTCGTTCCTGTTCCGTGGAAAGACGCAAAGGCGGAGATGAAAGACGGCAGGCTTGTATTGAGCCTGGATAAGAGCAAGTTCGACAATGCTCCGAGTTTTGGGCGGAACGACTGGCAAAGACTTGACGATCCCGAGTGGAATCGGGAGGTCCACAGCTATTATTAAATAGCAGGCTCGAAAGCTCTGACAGCGGCACCGTTCAGCCTCGCGAGTATTTCGTTTTCATTTCTTCGAAATACGACAGGTCTTCGGGCGCAATGGATGATTTTATTTTTTCCATTGCCAAGGTGATGTCCTCACCGGTAATTCGCGGATGCGGGGCGTCGGCTTTTCGGATCAAGCACATAGACGCTTCGTAACAGAGCGCGCCGAGGTCGGCGCCGGAATAGTTATCGGTCTGTCGGGCGATTGTCCCCAAATCCACGTCGTCGGTGAGCGGCTTGTCTTGCAGATGGATTCTCAGTATCTCCAATCTTGAGGACTCGTCGGGCGGAGGAATGTAGATCAGTCGGTCGAACCGGCCGGGCCGCATGAGCGCGCTGTCGAGATGATCGGGTTTGTTGGTTGCAGCGATGATTACCACCTGCTTCAAGTCCTCCATTCCGTCGAGTTCCACCAGCAGTTGCGTCACAAGGCCGTGACCGGCCATCATGCCGAAATCTCTGGAAGCTGCGATCGAATCGATCTCGTCAAAGAAGAGGACGCTTGGCTTGTTTTCCCTTGCCCGGATAAACCATTCCTTGATGCCGTCGGTGGTTTCCTTTTTCAGGTCGACCGACAAGAAGTGGGCGCCGCACTGGCCGGCGACGACCTTTGCCATCAGCGTCTTTCCACAGCCGGGAGGCCCATAGAGAAGGATTCCTTTTGGGGGTTTGATTTTGTATTTCTCGTACAGTTGCGGTTTCGTCAATGGCGTCTCGACCGCTTCGATCAGTTCCTTTTTCACCTGCTCAAGGCCTCCGACCTGATTCCACGAGTATCTCTGTTTCTCCTCAGCGGCGCCGGTTTCGGATTTGATCGTCCTGCGGCTGTATTTTTCCTGCAGTTCCTCATATTTCCGAAGAAGCTTCAGGGAAACCGAGGGCTTGGAGGATTTGATCTGCCGTTGGAGCGCAGTCATGTCGATATCTATCTTCTTGCCCGTACGCAGGCTCTCTTGCATGGCCTGTTCGGCGACTTTCGAGCAAACGTCCGCTATGTCGGCGCCCGAAAACCGTTCGGTCAGCCGGGCAAGCTTGGGGAAATCGATTCCTTCCGCGAGCGGTTTTTTCTTGAGATGGACCCGGAAAATCTTCTCCCTGCCTTTCGCATCCGGCAGCGGGATGTAGATGAGTTTGTCGAACCGGCCGGGGCGCAGGGCCGCCGGGTCTATCAGATCGGGTTCATTCGTCGCTCCGACCACGAGCACGTTTCGAATCGATTTGACCCCGTCCATTTCTGAGAGAAAAATCGCGACAATCCTTTTTTCCGGGGAGTCGCTGGTCATGGTCTCGCCGCGCTTGCCCAGCATGTTGTCGATCTCGTCGAAGAAAATGACTGAAGGCGAGTTTTGCCGGGCCTGCTCGAAGATTTTGGTCAAGTTTTTCTCGGTTTCTCCGTACCACATCGACCGGAAGTCGGAGCCTTTCACCGAGTAGAATGACGCGCCGACTTCCTTGGCGAGCACCTTGGCGAACATGGTCTTGCCGCACCCGGGAGGTCCATAGAAGAGAATGCCTTTGGTCGCCTTCAGGTCGTATTTCTTCGCCAGCCGTGAAGAACGACGCTCGAACTGGTGCTGGGTCACGGCCTGGATTTCCCGTTTCACATCTTCAAGTCCGCCGATCGAGTCCCACCTAATGTCACCCAATTCTTCACTGAATTCCTTTTCCTGCACGGTGACCTTAAAGAACACAAGCAAGGCGACGAGCACAACCGAAAAGACGAGTGACTTGAGCAGCATCCAGGAAGAAAAGATATGGTCTCCCGGGAGGCTTTCCACGATGACAGCCTGCAGGAGAAAAACGGACGCTGCCGCCCCGAGGGCGGATGCGAGGAACAGGGGACTGCGTTTCTGGTAGAGTTTACCGGCCGCATAACCGGCAATTCCCCAGGCGCCGATTTGCAGAAAAACAATCGGGGGATGCAGGAGCGCCGGATACAGCGCATGGAAGAACGTTTGAAAGGCGCGGCTCACTTCCGGTGAAGCCATCGACTTGATCCATTGAAACTTGAGGAAGAAATCGGGGTCGGCGACAGGCGGCAAGGAGGCCATCGTGGGTGCGCCCGCAAGGTTTAGGGCCAGCGGCCCCAGTTGATGGATATTTCCGGCGACCATGTACCCCAACCCCGCGATTGAGGCCACCGCCCCGAGTCCCGCGCCTGCGCCGGCGCCCATCAGGATAGCGGCCCCCAGAGGGACAGAATATGCGAGATTCAATTTCAGCAATTGCGGCATGAGCAGGACGGCAAGGGCTTTTCCCGGATATTGGGCGCCATATGAGACGAACAACAGGAAGGCGCCGCCGGCGTAGAGATAGCCCAGCAAAGGGCTGTGGAAGGCGATCGGGAAAAACATAACCGTCAGGCCGGCGGCCAGTCCGAACGAAGCGTGCAGTGCCGTCAGACCCGCAAGCGCCAGTGCCGCAAAGAGGTGAATGTAGGGGGGCGCGACGGGGAAAGCACGAAGACACTGAAGGAGGATGACGAACACGGCCAATGCAGAGAGGCCCCTTTTGAGGGAGTCTCTGTTCTCGCTGATAGCCGCTGTCGCCCGGTCCCGCAGCCGATACACTTCGCGCAACGTTTCAGAGGCCGCCTTTTCTTGCGCGACTGCGGCAATGCCTGATTGTTTCCGTTCTTCTTGACGGCTGGACGGTTTCGAGAAAATTCTCCCCTTTTTCAGATCTTCGGCGCGCTCCTCGACGCGCCGAATGATGCGCGGGTCCTTACCGCCCAACTCGACATATTTTTGGTAATGCGCCAGGGCGCGGGGCGCATCTTTGAGGTAAAGCTCATAAACGAAACCAAGATTCATATGGGCCATCTGGTTGGATGGATCGAGCGAGAGGATTTTCTGATATTGCGCCTTGGCATTGAAATAGTTGTGATTTTTTGCATAGGCCTTGGCCAGAAGGAGATGAACATTAATTTTTTCGGGCGCCAACTCGATCGATCTCTTCAGGACCTGGACCGCGCCATCGAAATCATTTTTTTGATAGAGCAGTTTCCCCAGTTCGTAGTGCAAGATGGGATCGCCGGGCGTTTCTGAAATGCGGTTTTTCAGGGCATCTATCCTGTCCAATGGTCGGCATCCTCTTTAATCGGCCAGACGGCAATTCCTGTCGATGGCTCCTAACTTCCCTCTATTTCAAAAGACACTAATTCATATTTGTAAGTGTTGCTTGCATGTTCTTCCCAGGGGGCCTTTGCGTAATAGAATTTGATCATCCCAACGTTCGGCGCGAACCATTCCTCGACGTCCTCGTATATCTGACGCTTGCCATCTATTGTGGTAAATGCTTTGACATGCAATCTCAGGCAGTTATCGAAAATACCGGCGGGAACGGTTACTGTTTCCGAACTCAGGATCTCGAAATCAACGATCTCGTCGCGCACTCCGTCCGCCGCGTGCATCTTTCCGTCATGATGCCAGCGGTCGCCCACTTTCGGAGAAGGACTGATATAGAGAGACGGCGGGTCCAGGGCGGCTATTTCGGGAGAGACAACGGGCACGAGAACGCCTGCCAGATATACGCCGTCGGGTCTTTTCTCGAAGTACAGTTTCACTCCGTCAACATCTTCGCGCACGATCACTTCCCTTCCGTTCAACTGCGTGTTGCCCGCGCACCGCGTAATGATTTCCTTGCCGTCCTGACCGCGGTAGCGCCACTCACTTCCGATTGCGAGGGGGAAATAGTCACGCGTTTCATCCGCTTTCCGAAGTGGAGCGCCTTCGAGATGCTCGATATGCAGGTCATCGATCTCCACCTTTGTGTTCAGCGCGCGGAATCCGACCATGCCGATCTGCGACGGGCACTTTTTTGTCTTCACCACGGGTCGGCCGTCCACAAGGCATTCCACATCTGGGCCGTTTACGAGGCATTCCACCTCTCGCCATGTGTCGTCCATCTGAAAGGGAACATTGTCGCTGATGTTCTGCCAGTTTTGCCAGTTGTTATGCCTGATTTTCAGCGTGCCGTTATCGAGTTGAACATAGGAATAGCCCCGCGGATCACTCAGGAAATTGCCGCGGAAGCTGAGCCACATGTCGCCGCCGGAAAGAAGTCTTGCGCGAAACCTGACTCTGCAATCTCGCCAGATGTATGGTTTCAGCGTGAGGGTCTCACCCCCTTCGCCGTTTGAGCGCAGGACTCCTTCTCGCGCCGTCCAATGGCTTGGCGGATGAACCAGCCACTCGCTCAGGCGAAGGGAGTCAAAGTTCGAATGATACTCCGGCGGCGTTATCGTGCGGGCGAAGCTTTCATCCGTTTTTCGAAAATCAGTCAGCAAGACAGTGCCCGAATTTTGATCGGTAACCGATTCTTGTCTTACGAATCCGACGCCCGGGGCCAGCCACTGCGTGAGGCTTTTCACCTGCTCGATCTGACTTACATCAGCTTCCATCCTCAAGCAACGAAGGGTCCCAAAGGGAACGGTCACTTCCTCGACGGCAGTCGCTGAGACTCGCACGGAATCAACCCCGTAGACCAAGTCGAACCCGGGAAAGCTCATGTTCCATTCCGAGCCCACCCGGGCGGGGAACTCGAACTTGCGAACCAGCGAGGTTTCGTCCTTCTCCGCGTATTCAGCCACCGCGTTTTCCATCTTACGCCAATAGGTTTGTCGTGTTCCTCCCGCCTCGCTGAAGTAGTCCATCCGGATCAGGCCGGGGTTGCCTTCCACGCTCTCCGCCTGCACGACGACGTTGAACATAAGGTCGGGAGATTCATTGGCGGTTGCCGTATACGTCCATCTGAGGCCGGGCGCCATCGGAAAGTCTTTTGCCCGGATCACAAACTCGCCGGGCTCCGCCAGCAGCAGCCATGCGGTTCCGGCGAGCAGGACGGCGCACGTCAACAGTATTGCGAGAGTTCTCTTGCTCCGGAACAGACCCGGCGCCCGCCGATTGTCTCCCGGGTTCGGGTGTGACGTTGCTGGTTTTTGCTGCAATCTCGACCGCTTTCGCGCCTGCAGTTCCTCATAACAGTCGTCGCAGAATGGCCGCCCCTGCTTGTCGAGGTGGGGCTTTTCGTCAAATTCTTCTTTGCATCGCGTGCAGGTTTGCATCATGGTTTTCTCCGTCTGATTGCCTTCAGGAACGGGTCATTCATCTCCGAGGGCGGAGGCGCTGAAGACCAGACGCCACTGCGTATCCTCTTTAGCCAATATATGAAAGATAGGGCTTTCCATCTTTTTGCGCGCTTTTGTTTGTTCTTTCATGACGCTGATGGACTTCGCTATGGGTCCATCTATGATGATTCGGCGGTTGACGTGCTTGTGTTCGAGGAAGTCCTCGTCCGCCCACCGTTTTGCCGTTCCGTCAAGAAGCTGCGCTTTGTTCAGAACAAGAGCCATTGAAGGGTCGGCGGGTTTCTTGATAAGCAGGATAAAACCTGAATCAGAGATCAGCGAGGAAAGCAGGCCCATGTTCTCGTTGACGTAGGCCTCCTCGAGTTGATCGAGCACACGGTTAATCGCGGCCTGGTCAGCCGATTGGGCCGATGCTGTTCCTGATGGAGCAATGGATATCACGAGAAGAAGAAACAAGAAGGTCAATCCTTTTCCGCACGCTTTCATAACTGAGCCTCCTTTAGAAAATCAGTTGCTGATATCTTCGACGCGCACGTAATCGACTTCAACGCGTGTATTTAAGGTTCGAAAACCGATCTGGCCGGCATCAATTGGGCATCTCTGTGCAGACACAATCGGTTTTCCGTCTATGAGGCATTCGGCGGAAGCATCTCTTATAACCAGCTCAAAGGTATGCCATCTCTGGTCGCCCTTCGGCGCTAAAATCATCTTGCTGATGTCCCGATATTTTTCTCTGATGTTCTGATAGCGGAACTTGCCCGTGCCGCCGTCGATTTGGTAGCAGGAGTATCCCGGCGGGTCTCCGTGGAAATTTCTGCGAAATTGGACCCAGAAATCATCGATGCCGGAGGCGAACCTCATGCGAAAGCATATTCTGCAATTTTTCCACGTTTTGCCGGTAAGGATTATTTCCTCGCCGAAGAAGCCGCTGGAAGCGAGGACGCCGTCGGAAACGGTCCAACTGCCCGAAGGTATTTGCCATTCATCGAGATTCGGCGAGTCGAAGCCTGTGTAAAAACAGGGTCGCAAAGGGGGACTTGCGCCGCGATTCGCGAATGCGGTCTTCGGTTTCGCATAGAGTATCCCGTTCCATTCCCAGGTGATCTTTGAAACATATTCGCCGTGGTCGCGATCGGAGGCTTTTTTCACGTCTGTAGCGGTTTGAAAGAGGGTCCATTCGAAGTCGTATAGCGAGGTATCGGGGATGAAAGGAGCGGAAAACGGCTGATCAACGGTTCCAGTCAGTCTGAAGACGTCGCCGGGTTTGGGCCCTGTTGACCGTTCCCAGGCGGTTTGATCGCATAAAACGCGGCCCTTGGCCTCGCCATAGCGTTCGGAATTCCAGACAAGCATTGTCGATCCGAATTGTGCCGGTTCCGCGGTTGTATGAAGGACGCCCAACGGCGCGAAGTCCCACTGCTGACCGAACGCCTCGCGGGTTCCCGGTTCGTAATGAAAGCGTTCAATTGCCTCCAATATTCTGTATTCGTTGTTCTGCCACCCGTATCTAAAAACCTCTGTCCCTGAAGCCGTTTCAAGAATTTCCTTGCCTTCGCCCAGAAGATCGAAGCTGTCGCAGTCATTCGCTTGCGCCGAGCCGGCGCCGGCCTGCGTTGCATCACCGACGAGCGAGATCAAGAGATGGACTCCTCCGGAATTATCATGAAAGAATCCCCGGGAATCATGGACAAGCAGTCTTGCATACTCGTTCTTTCCCAGGAACATTTGGCAGGAAAGGCCTTTCCCCGCACTTTCCGCAGCCTCACGGGTGGGTTGCATGCCGATGTTTCCGACAGCGGCATCCCAATTGGCAGGATGAGGGTTGTCGGGCGCAAAAGGGCCTCCGCCCCATTCAGCATGACGGTTCTTGTAAATAAGCACCATGGTATTCCAGCCGTGCCAGTCCGGATGTCCGGGCGCCGCACTCGGCGGGCACGCCTGAGCGGCGCCGCCGGTTATCGTGAAGCGATAGGAGCCATCTGCAGGGGCAATGAATTCTACGCCTTCGGATGTGGCGGGCACATAGATGTCTTGCGTGAAGTTTTCATCCGCAGCGGCGACGGAAATGAGGCAGAGGAATGACGCTGCGATCAGGGCATAGAGTCTCATGAGTCCCGCGTGCTCTCGAATCGTTTCGGGTGTGAAATTTTTGATCGGTTCGCGCTTTTCCGTCATTATATAAAATGAAGCGCAAAAAGGCGAATCAGCGGCGGAGCGGGGATGCGCGAGGCGCATACCCGCCCCTTTCCACGTGGTGTTGAGTCCCGCGCCATTACTTGCCCATGTTGGACTCGGCCGCCGAACTGATGAGGGCGTCGCCTTTAATGCAGACAGTTTCACAAATACACCTGCCGAACAACCTCTTACCGTGCCACCGCCAAAAAGGCCACGATGGCGCCCGCCATGATGATAACGAGGACCAAGAGCCAGATTTCCGCCCACGAGAGGCCAACGGTCTTCTTCCACAGGAGAATCTTCTTATTTCCGGTTTTGAAAAGGCCGCGCGCCATCGTCCTCATTCCTCTTTTCCCGTCGAGGGTCCAGTCGACAGACAGAGCAATTGAATTGCCACTAATGGCTATCAGACATAAGCAGTTGATACATAAAGATTTGGCAGACGGTCGGCCGGATAGCGCGGCCGGGATTTCTGGCGAATGGGGCGGAATGCCCAAAGCGAGATGGGGCAGGATGCCTCACAACTCTAAATTCTCGATTTTCGATTGAAATTCTGGGAGGCGCATCCGCACTTCCCACTCGATGTTCTCTTCGACGCATTTGGCCGAAGGCAGATTTAAAGGAAAGGCAATTCCGATTCATGGTGCAGAGATAGAATGGCGGATCAAATATTCTGCTCCGGTTTCAGCGCCTTCACTTTTCGAAAGAGGGTTTTGCGGTCGATGCCAAGGAGTTTTGCGGCCTCTCCTTTTCGGCCACCGCATTTTTCGAGCACGCTCATGATATGTTCCTTCTCGATTTCATCGAGCGTTTTTATTCGCTGATCGGCCGCGGCATCTGCTTGCCTCAGTCGAAACTCCACCACATCCTGATCGCTCATTTTCGCCTCCCTTCTTCTCCTCGTCCGGCGAACCTGATGCGCCGGCGTTGATTTTCCCTTATGAGCGATGAGCCTGATCGCCGAAAGATGCTCGCGAGCCGCGATCTCCTTCTCTGTCGCTGTTCCCAGGATCAGGGCACGTGATCGAAATCCGAGGAAGTCGTGGTGCCCCATCCTCCGCTCACGGTGGAGACATCATGCGCCGCGACATTCGACCCGCCCCCGCTGACGCTTGCTGAGAGGCCGCTTGCCGTGTTGGAATTGCCGCCACTGACGGTGGAATGGACTGCGCCGGCCGTGTTGTCCCATCCACCGCTGACGCTCGAATTGTCGCCTGCAGCCCGATTGTAGCTGCCGCCGCTGACTGACGCCGCGAATCCGGCTCCGGAGCCGGCGGCCTTGTTGTACGACCCGCCGCTTACGCTGGTAGCCCAGCCGGCGGAATCGTTATTGAACCCGCCACTCACGCTGGCCGCATAGCCGCCCGCCCTGTTGTTTTCTCCGCCTGTTACCGACGTGTACAACCAGGAAGAAGTATTATGGAACCCGGCAATCAGGCCTCCATAGCTCGAGTAGCGGTGTTCGGGTCCTACAACCAGGTTATGGGAGCCGCCCCTTTCACCCGCCAAAAGACCATCTGGCTCTTCGTTATATCCTATGATCAGGTTTCCAAGACCTGACGGAGGATCGGGCCATGGCATATTGATCGTCGAGCCGCTACCGCTCCTGATATGGATATTGACACCTGTAAAGATGAGGTGCGGACCGGCGAGACCGTCAATTTCTCCGGCTTCCATACTCACACAGGCGAGCTTGCCTTCTAATTCGTCCACTCTGGCCTGCAGGGCGGCGTTTTCGGTCTCCAACGCGTCCAGTCTCTCCATGACGCACATTGCCCACGCCTTCACGGAATCCGTCGGACAGGACCAATCTGCGGCCGAAACGCTTGAGGCCAGCAAAACCATCGCCGCTGGCACAAACGCAAGAAACAGGTTTCGAGGTTTCATTTTGTTCCCTTCCTTTCGAATCACGGTTTCCCCATGTTTCTTTGAGTCTCTCTACGGATAGGAGACGCCTCCGACCGTCGCGCTCTCGAGGATGAGCACTTCGGTGAAGCTCTCGACGAGTGAGCCGTCGAGCGCCGTCGCCGTCATGGTTATATTTTTTACCAGGCCGATCCCCTTGGCGAACCACAGTTCGTCGTTCATGACGGCCGTGTGCCAGGTTGTCGTATAGGAATGAGCCAGGTTAGCGCGGACACAATCAGGGAACGTGCCGGCCGGGGTGGCAACTGTTTCGAGGCCGTTTCCGGTGTAGCTCATGTAGCCGGTCATGCTTCCAATCGGGATGCCGCCCGACATATAGATCGGCGCGTCCTCATACGGAGTGAGCTTCGAGAATCCGATATATCCGTATGGGTTGCATATCTGAACCGGGCAAAAAACGACGTACGAGTAGTCCGGATTCTGAGTCTGGACCAACCACACGCCGGTATCGTCGCTCACGTACCAATCGATCTTTCCGTCCGAATTTTCCATCCGCATACAGGTCACGCCGCAGATTTCGTCGGTTCCCGTCACGGTTATCGTCAATGTGCCCCCGCCGGAACGCGCGTATGTCCACGTGTTGCCGACTTCGAGCGGATAATATTCCATGGCCTTGAACGTCGGGTCTTCGACGCCGTAACTCCCCGTCATCTGGAAAGCCAGCTTCAATGGGTTCCACTGGAAGGCCGCCCAATACAGATGTGGCCCAACGAGTCCGTTGTGCATGGTGAATGTGGTGGGGCCGGTTACCTCCATGCCGGCGCTCGTGATGTCGAGCGGAACGGAGAGTCCGGGCGAGGCGGTAAGCGCGAGAAACGCAATTGTCGCAACGACGGTTATCAGTCTTTTCATGATTTCTCCTCCTTTTGTTGTGCCCTCGAGTGAGCCGAGGGTTTCAAACCGGCTTCAGATGAAATCGAATAGCCGCCGGGGATTACGGAGAGGAGCATTCCTTGTTGATGCGTCCTCTCCGCATCCGCGCGCTTCCGACAGTGAAAGGAGCCTTCTATCGGACACAGTTTCTTTCGCCCAGGCAGGCTTTATGGCGTAAAGGTGAAGTCGGCGGTGTCCCGCGTGAAGACCTCCACCGTGATCGGGTCCTCCAGAGCCGCGCCCAGCGTGTATATTCCGTCAGGGTCGCCGGCTACGAACGTGTGTTTATAGATGAGAAAGGTACTCGTGAAAACGGCGGGCAAGTCGATTTCGGGCAGTTTCTTCAACGACTGCAAGTAGCCGTCCGGGTCCTTCATCCAGGTTTTGACTTCGACGGGAATACCGGCGCCGGGGTTCATGACCTGTACGTAAACCTTAAGCGTTTCTCCCGCACGATATGACGGCTTTTCCGGATAGATGATGAACCAGAGAGAGCCGCCCTCGTACAGGCCGGTATGCCATGAATCGTGATGGAACATCGGCCAAGCGAGCAAAGCGGGATCATATGTGCCCGCCCCAAAGTCCCAGCAGTAGACCCAGCCGCTTTCGTCGCCGATAGCCATTTCGAGGCTGCCGTCATTGTCGATATCATTAAATGCGGGAGAGCTATAGAGAATAGCACCCGGCTCGGAAAGGTCATATAACAGCCCGCCGTCACCGTTCCAAATGCGAACCGTCCCGGTGTAAACGCCGACAGCGACTTCGAGGGCGTTGTCGCCGTCGAGGTCCACGAGGCCGGGAGACGAATAGACGTCGCCGCCGGCCGCCACGGGCCAGCCGATTACCGCAGTACCATCGCCGTTCCACGCGTAGACTTTGTCATCCAAACATCCGACAACGACCTCGAGCGAGGCGTCGCCGTCGATATCGCCAAGCGCGGGTGACGATTCCACCGCGCCTCCTGTGGATACGGGCCAGCCGCTGACGAGAGTCCCGTCCGCGTCCCAGGCATAGACCCGATTGCCGTTCGTACCGACCACGATCTCCAGTTCGCCGTCATCGTCGATATCGCCGACCGCGGCGGAGGATCTGATATCCGCGCCGGCAGATTTCGGCCAACCGGTCACCGGTGTTCCGTCGCCGTTTCTAACGTAGACAAAGTCGTCGGCTGAACCGATGACAACCTCCGGCTTGCCGTCTTCATCAATATCGGCGATCGCGGGCGTTGCAAATATTACCTCGCCTGCGGTTGTGACCGGCCAACCGGCAAGGCTTGTACCGGAGCTGTTCCACGCATATACTTTGCCGTCATGCCCGCCGACGACGAGGTCCAGGTTCCCATTTCCATCGAGGTCGCTGATTGCAGGCGAGGAATTTGTATTTAAGTTGATTGGCCATCCTGATTGATAGGTTCCATCACCGTTCAGAATGTAGATTTTTCCGCCGCCCGAACCGATTATCTCAAGTGATCCGTCACCGTCGATATCAGCCAGTGCGGGAGAACCCTGACCGAAGTTAGTCCATCCTGTTGCCCCGAGATACTTGGGAAAACCCGGCAAGGGAGAACCATATCTATCCCATGCATAAACGGAGGCGGACCAGTCGTACCAGCCCGGGTTAGCCGACAGGCAAATAACTTCTTTGTTGGCGTCACCGACTATGTCACCGGTGACACACGAGCCGAAAATGTGAACATTTGCCTTCACCGGCCAGCCGGCCTTGAGGACAGGGTCGCCATGAGCGAATGTCTGATACAACAGGACAGCCAACGCAAAAACCGTTGAAACCAGCAGCCTTCTCATAATAGCCTCCCTCTTTAGAACAATCCTTGTTGCGAGCCAGCTGGGCTCCTCGTACATTTCCGCGACATTTGAACCGGATGCTTCATTTCATGCGTACACCTGGCGGGCAATAGCAATTGACGGAAAGAGCAAACAGTTTGCCATAGTCCTGCGACTGATGTAACTACTGGAGAAGCTGCAACTTATAAGTCTTCTGATGCAAATCAGGAGACAAGATTTCCGGTTTTTGGGGCAGAATGCCCGATGCGAAATGGGGCGTGATGCCTCATGAGATTTTGGATTAGGAATCTGGATCAGGTGGAGAATAGAGGATGTATCAGGACTAATGATATCCGGGAGCGGCTGGTCAGATATTCTGCTCCGACCCGAATGATTCGAGTTTGCGGAAGAGCGTCTTGCGGTCGATGCCCAGGAGTTTCGCAGCCTCTCCTTTACGGCCGCCGCACTGTCGGAGCACGTTCATGATGTGCTCCCTCTCGATTTCACTGAGTGTTCTGGTTGGTTGAGCGTGAGGGGCGACAAATTCGCTTAGTCCGAATTGGAGCACGTCCTCCTTTTCGATTCGGTCGTGCCTTCCGAGGACCATGCACCTTTCAATAACGTTCTTCAATTCGCGCACGTTGCCCGGCCACGAATACGACTTCATCGAATGCAGCGCCTCATCAGAGACGCCCCGTACCCAGCGGTTCGATTTGTTGCGAAACATTTCGATGAAATGTTCGATGAGCATCGGTATGTCTTCAACGCGGCGCCGGAGAGGCGGAATCGGTATCTGGATGACTTCGAGCCTGTAGAGCAGGTCCTGCCGGAAGATACCCCTGGCGGCGTCCGCCCGCAAGTCGCGGTTGCTGGCAGCGAGCAGACGCACATTAACCTTGCGGTCTTTCACGCTGCCGATCCGCTGCACGACGCCGTCCTCGAGCACCCGCAGGAGTTTCGCCTGCACCGCCGGCCTCAACTCGCCGATTTCGTCAAGGAACAGGGTGCCGCCGTCGGCCTGCTCGAATTTCCCCGGCCGGGCTTCGACCGCCCCGGTAAAAGCGCCTTTTTCATGGCCGAACAATTCGCTTTCGACCAGGCTTTCCGCCAGCGAGGCGCAATTGACCGCCACAAACGGTCTCCCGCTTCGCTCGCTGTTGAAGTGCAAGGCGCGCGCAACCAATTCCTTCCCGGTTCCGCTCTCGCCCAGGATCAGGACGGTCGAGTTGGTTTTCGCGGCGCGCCCGATAAGCTCAAAGACGTTTCTGATGGCGGCGCTTTTCCCGACGATATTGTACTGGCCTTTCACGATGCTTGTTAGTTCCTGCACTTTCTGTTCGACCGTCTCGAGATGCAGGGCTTTTTCGAGAGCAGGCGAGGCGAGAGCCGCAATGATGGACAGCGATGTCAAGTCGGTATGAGTGAATGAGCGGCGCGTGGAAGTGTGGCAGAGGTTGATGACGCCGAGCCGGCCCAGCGGCACACAGACTGCTGAACGAATCTGATACAGGCGGACACTTTGCGCGTCGGAAAAACGCGGGTCTGCGTGGGCGTTCTGAACCAGCAGGCTTTCCCGATTATCGTACGATTGTCCGACCATTGTCCTGCTGATCGGCGGCACTTCGGAGTCGGACCGGGAAGCATGCAGTTCCAGTTCTTTGGTGTTCGAATTCACAAGGAAGATATGAGCGCCCGCCGGTTGAAATCGGCGTGACAGCAGATCGAGTATCGTTTGCAACAGACGCTCGCTCTGCGTCTCGGGCAGGAGAGAGTCGGCGACCTCATACAAGAAAGCCAGTTCACCTTTTTCCGAGGCCGCTTGCCGGGAGAGCGCCAGCCGGGCCCTATCAGTCTCCTCGGCTTTGAGGCTCGCAAGCACCACCATCTCTTCTGTGGTTCGCGGCCCGCTTCGGTCGGTGGAGAAGGAGAATGTTGAATTCCCTATGCGGATCACGTCGCCGTCGGCAAGCTTGGCGGAGACAACTTTTCTCCCGTTAACGTATATTCCCGCCTTGCTTTTCAGGTCGACAACGGAGGCGTTTTCGCCGCGCAGGATGATTTTGGCGTGCTGTCTTCCAACTGCGGCGTCGTGCAGACAGATGCTGCAGGTGCGCAAACGGCCGATTACCGTTTCGGGGTGTTCCAAGTCATAGAACGCGCCCTTGTGAGGGCCTCGTATTGCGGTCAACCGCGCCATTATCAGTCCCGCCGCCAATAACTCTAAGGTAAACCGAAAGACATTATACCAAAGCAAGTTGTCAATTTCCATTCCAACGAAGAGGAGTTGAATCAACAAACAATTGAGTCAACATTAACAATATGATATCATCTTGGGCGGCGGGACATGAGACACCGTCTGGCGCTTGGAGGATGTGAGTTTGGCTCTATTGGATATCGGTCAACTCGCCGGGGCAACCCTCGGCAACTACGAGATCGAGAAGATTCTCGGAAGGGGCGGGATGGGAATGGTCTACAAGGCCAGGCAGGTCTCGCTCAACCGCATAGTCGCCCTGAAGGCGCTGTATCCCGAACTCAGCCGCGACGCCTCTTTCGTCAAGCGATTTCGCCGGGAAGCTCTGGCCGTGGCACAGCTTGATCACAAAAACATCGTGCAGATATACGACATCGGCGAGGAAGACGGCATCCACTTCTTCAGCATGGAATATGTCAAGGGACAGTCGCTCAAGGAGATACTGGATGGGAAAGGTTTTTTGAGCCCGCCGGCGGCGTTAAAGATAATGGTGCAGGCCGCGTCGGCGCTGGCGCATGCTCACAAGTGCAACATCATTCACCGCGACATCAAGCCTTCCAACATCATGATCGACCAGGTGGGCAGAGTCAAGGTGATGGATTTTGGGCTCGCAAAACTTGTTTCGGATATGTCCGAGATCACGCAGACGGGAGCGCTTCTTGGCACTCCCAAGTACATGTCGCCGGAGCAATGCCGGGGCGAGGAGCTCGATGCGCGCACCGATATCTATTCGCTCGGAGTCGTTTTCTACGAGATGCTGACAGGCAGAATGCCCTTTTCGGCTCCGGACAATATGGCGCTCATGCACAAGATCATCTATGAAGACCCTCCCGATATCAAGGCTCTCAATCCTGAGATTCCGCGCCAGTTGTGCGATATTATCGCGCGGTCGATGAACAAGAAAAAGGAAAAGCGATACGATTCCGCCCGAGCGTTCTTGAAGGCCATTCGTGATTTTCAATCCAAGTACAAAGAAGACACGGAGAGACTCCTGCAAAGAGAGCGAAAGCAGGCAAACCGGAAAACATTTTTTTATGCGGCCGGTCTGCTCTGCCTGACAACATTCTTGTTTTTCATCGGGTTTGTCACGTTGAAACGCGACAGTGCTAATCCCCCGACAAACGAAACTCAAGCTTATCACTACGACATCCAGGATTACCACCCGCTGAGCGTGGGTGACCAGTGGGTGTTCAGGACTTCCGATGGCGGTATCCTCACCCAAAGTGTTGCAGGATTCGACCAGATATGCGGGAAGATGGCGGCAAGAATGGAACATTCCGACGGACTTGTCGTTTGGGCGGCTTCCGATGTGGCGGGCTGGTGGCAGCTGAAGCATCAGAATCCCGATGGTGTCGCCACTGTTTTCTGCACGGAGGAAGCCGTCATGGACAGAAAAATCGCTCCGGGCTATCACAAGAGCACCAGGCTCCAGAATGCGCCCGTTTACGACCTGAAAGGCGTACAGATCGCGACGATGTCGGGAGCTTGCAGCACGGTTTTCGATAAAGTTGAAACGATTACCATGGCGAACGGCGTCCCGCTTGAATGCATGCATTTGCTGGTTTCGCTCACTCAGTTTGTCAGTGTCGGCGGCGGGATGTCAGACATATATACCTTTGAAGTCTGGATGGCGAAAGGAATCGGTCCGGTGCGCAGGATCGACAACTCGGGGCAGGTTCTCAACCTGGAGAGCGCCGTGGTCGACGGAAAAAAGTACTCCTTCGTGGAACGACCGGCGAGCCCTGATGAAAACGCTTCCCAGCGTGTCGGCGTGTCCGATCCCGCAGGAAACCTGCACGGCGACGCTTCCCGGCGATATTTGGACATCCTCCAGGCCGAGGCGGCATTACGTGAGGAACGTTACACCTTATCGATTCATACGGCAGAGGCTTTTCCGGAACCCGGCGAAATGGCTAACAGACGGATTGACATCGTCTTCTTCGCCGATATTGACCGCGACATAAGAACCGGCCAATCGAGCCTCGGCTACGAATATCTCATCTCTCTCAACCTTGACAGCAACGGTTGGAACGTCGGTTGGAACAAGACGTCGGATAGATCGCGCAAAGATGGAATAGAAATATCGCCAAAAGATTTTCAGATGGAAGTGCGAGGGGCGCAAGCGTCGATCTCATTCCCCAAGCATTATCTTCCGGCGGATATATTCGACTGGTGGGCGTACTGTGGAACGATCAACGCGCCTGACTGGCCTCCCCTAACCGAGAATCCGGGGACGGCCAAAAGCACGTTTGCCGCCGTAACGGCAAAATGAGATGAGTGGCCGCGTCCACGTTATTCCTCTTGTTGGCTTTAGAAAAATAGTTCGATGCGGCTATCAGTTTCCAGAGTAATTCGGCTTGCGCTTCTCGACGAAGGCGAGGACGCCTTCGCGAAAGTCGTCGGTCATGATCGAGAGCGAGAGCGCGAGTCCCTGGTATTCCATTCCCTCGCGTAAACTCATGCTCAAGCCCCTGTGGATCGCCGTTTTTGCGATCCCGATGGCGGCCGTGGGTCCTTCGGCGAGGCGGGCGGCCAGGTGACCGGTTTCTTCTTCAAGCTTGTCGGCAGACACGATTTTATGGATGAAGCCGAGGGCTTCAGCGCGCCGGGCATCGAACATTTCCCCCAGCAGTATCAATTCCGTTGCCCGGTGCAGACCCACGAGCCGCGGAAGCAGGTAGGTTCCGCCGACCATTCCGCGGGTCATGAGGACCATGCCGAATTTTGCGTTTTCTTCGGCAATGATGAAATCAGATGCAAGCGCCAGCTCGAAGCCGGCTCCAAGAGCGTATCCCTGCACCGCCGCGATGACCGGTTTTCTTAGCTCGCGCAGGGCAATGACCAGGCTGTGATAACCCTCGGGGCGAAAGTCTTCCCTTCCCTGCATCGGGAGCGGGCGTAAATGATCGACCATCTCGGTCATGTCATCGCCCGAGCAGAAAGCGCGGCCTTCTCCTTTCAGAACAACGGCACGAACGCCGTCGTCTTCGCTTGCATCCCGGAGAGCCTCATGCATTTCGCGAATCATGGCGTGGATGAGCGCGTTCAGCCGTTTGGGGCGATTCAAGATGATGGTGGCGACAGAGGCGCTTTTGTGATATTTGATGTGCTGAAATTCCATGAGAGGTTTATCTCCTTATCGCTTCTCAGGCTTTTTGCATTTGCTTGTGGACTTTCACGAGTCTCCTCCGTTGAGCGGGGCGTCGCTTTCAACAGGAGGAAGATGGATTCCCGCTTCGCGGGAATGACAGAAAGCTGGTACAGTGAATGTGTCGGATGATTGCTGGTTGTTTGCGATGGGGACAGCCCCGAATCTACAGCCTAAAAGACGCGGCCCGTAATTCTTGGGACAGTCCCCATCGCATTCCGTAAATGGAACCAGTCGTCCCGTGCGCCGTAAAACTCGGATTGTTGCTTCGGGGACAGGCGCCAGGGTTGCAGACCCGTATCTACGAATTCAAAAAGACATGAATTCCGTAAATGGAGCCAGTCCCCTTCGCTTGGGACAGTCCCCAGTGCGATCGTTGGAGGTTTGAGAGTTCCCATTGCAATGTCGAACAGTTTGATTTTTCTTGAGCAGTGGGTGACCCTGTCTCTGATAATGGACCTAAAATTTCTTGGCGCGCTCGAGTTCGTCCTTCGCTTCATAATAGAGTTTCTGATACTGCTGCTTCATGAGCTGCTCTTTCATATCGGCCTGGTATGCGGCCGATTGCGCTTGATACTCGCGGATGATCTCCATCTCAATCGGCTCTCCGGACGAAGCCGGGTTCTGCGACATTTTTTCGGCCGCGATCAAAAATTTCTCCCGCTCGGATTGGAGGTAGCGAATGCCATTTTCCATTGCCTGAAGCAGTTTCGCGTGGGTAGTCGAAAGGAGGAAGGGCGGCTTGATGGTCTCCAACTCCGTCAGAATTTTCTGTTTTGAAGAGACGTAGCCGTCGAGCTTTGTGAGGAAGTCGGGGTCCTTGAACGCATTAATCTTCGGGAGCTTCGCGACGCGCCCGTCAACCGCTTCGTTCTGTTCGAGGAGCGGCGTCACCTGTGCAAAATACCTTTTCTTCTGTCTTCCGCAGGCTGAAACCAGCGTTGCCGTAATAAGAAGGACCAACGCGATTTTCAGCGAAGTGACAGAAAAGGCGGCCTTCATCTTTCACCCCCGTTTTCTAATCCGGCAAAATGCGGGCAGACTGCGCGGCATTCATAGCACTTCTTGAGAAGATATCCTTTCTCGTTTCTAAAAATTGACAGCGGCCGGCAAAGGTGCTGGTTGACAGTCTCCCCGTCTAATGCGCCGGCCGGGCAGGAGTCGATGCATAGGCGGCAGGATTGCGGGCATGCCTCGTAGATTGCAAGCGGGTCACCGGCGAGATCCACGTCGAGCAGCACCGCTCCGAGCTGAATCATGTTTCCGTATCTGTCGTTTATGAGAAGCGTGTTCTTTCCCAGGATTCCGAGACCGGCGAGGTATCCCGCATGGCGCAGCGACAGGATGGCCCTGCCGTATGATCGATTCGGTTCCCAATGCTCGTAGGGGTCGTCTGATGGGATCGGGACGGCGCCAATCCCGCTCAGCTCCAAGCTCCGGCTGATTTCAAGGGTGAGCAGGTCCACTTCCTGGGTGACGGCGGAGTTTGCGAACGTGTAGGGGATGCAGCTTTTGGCTGAGATGGTTGCGAGCGGAAGCCGTTTGGCAAAGACCAAGACGCTTCTGCAATCGCTGCAGATATCCTGCGGGTGGAATCCGGTCGGAGCATCTGCGAATCTATCGACCGGCGCGATGGCGCACAGATCGGCGCCCAAGGATATGACCGTCTCTTTTATGAGATTCGATGAAATCATGCGGCCTCCACGGCCGAAAACTTGTGCGGCGGCATCCGCAATCAACCCCGGTGGAATTTAATAGGCGGGTGAAGGAGACCGTTCAGTTTTGATCGGAAACCGGCAGGGAGCGGCGACGCCTCCGGTCTATTCCTGGAACCGCCTGATATCGTGCTTTTTAATCTTATAATTGATGACGCGGGGACTGATTCCGAGAAGTTTGGCCGCGTTTTTTTGGACCCAGCCTGCTCGCTCGAGGGCCTGGCAAATGAGCTGGCGCTCGACTTCTTCCAGTTTGACGCCGCCATCGGGGATATTCAGGATGTCCTTTTTCTGGGGCGGTTTTTTGTCGTAGAGGGCGATGTGCTCGGGTTGAACCTTGTTGCCCTCGCACATGATGACCGCGCGCTCGATTACGTTTTGAAGCTGGCGAATGTTTCCCGGCCAGTGATACTCTTTCAGCGTCTTGAGGGCCGCGGCGGAGACGCCGTTGACCTGGTTGTTTATCTGACCCGCATATTTTTTCAAGAAGAAGTTCACGAGTGGCTCGACATCTTCGGTTCGTTCTCGAAGGGGAGCAAGTTCGATGGTGACGACGTTGAGGCGATAGAAGAGGTCGTCCCGAAACTTTCCCTCATTCATTAATTGTGACAGGTCCTTGTTGGTGGCTGCGATGACGCGGACATCGACGCTGATAGTCTGGGTGCCGCCAAGGCGCTCGAACTGGTGTTCCTGCAGCACGCGCAGAATTTTGGCCTGGGTGCTGGCGCCCATGTCTCCGATTTCGTCGAGAAAGATGGTGCCTGAATCGGCTTGTTCAAAGCGCCCGACGCGCTGGCGATGAGCGCCCGTGAAGGCCCCCTTCTCATGACCGAACAGCTCGCTTTCGAGGAGGTTTTCCGGCAAGGCCGCGCAATTGACCCTGACGAAGCTGTTTTTCGCGCGCGGACTGTTGAAATGAATGGCTCCGGCAATGAGCTCTTTGCCGGTTCCTGTTTCGCCGAGAATGAGGACGGTTGCATCGGTGGGAGAGACGCGATTGAGGAGTGCGAACACCTTTTTCATCGCCGCGGAAACGCCGACGATATCATCGAATTTGTAGATATGGGGCTGAGTGTGCCGCAGGAAATTGATCTCGTTTTTCATTCGCCGGTTCTCGAGGCACCGTTCGATCCGGCTTTTGATGAGCGCGGCATCGGCCGGCTCGTGGATAAAGTCGGCGGCCCCGGCGCGAATGGCTTCCATCGCTTCGTCCAATGGAGCGTTGGGCGAAACAGGAATGAGGAGGCTCTGGGGACTCTGCTGGAGGTAGTCGCGGAGGAATTCGCGAGAAGCTGAATCAAACCGCTGCACTTCGAGCAAAGCCACGTCGTACTGCAGTTCGGTTGAGAGCGACATCGCACTATCGAAGTTGCGGGCCCAGTCGATTTTTGCCTGTGAATCCTGCAGAGAGCGGAGGAGTTGCTCCTTTAAGCCGTCGTCTTTACTGATAACAAGTATGTGTCTCATTTCCCCCTTCTTTGGGTTCAGGAAACCGCCGTCACCAGTTCATTTACTTTTTCCCTATAGAGCTCGTATTTGTTCTTCAATTCGTCAATTGACTGCCTATCGAGATCGGGCCGTTCGGCCAGGATGATTTTCCATGACAGGTTTCCTTCGAAAAAATGAGAAGATGCGGAGCTTTCGGTAAAATTTAGCTCGGGTTCCGACGCGAGAATATCGGCCAAATGAACGACTGCGGTCAGGAACGGCTGTTCGCTCGGTCTGGCAAGCGTCAGAACGTCCAATGGGCGGTGATGGTATTCGATGGCATCGACCAGTGTTCCCGGCAAGTGCCAACTGTCAGCGAGCCACGACCCAATCAATGCATGATCGACCCCCATGACTTTGACTTCGGCTTCATTTACTTCGAGATCTTCTTTCGCGCAAACAGATTCTATTTCTTTCATCTTGGGGTGGAAATATTGGTCAATGACCAATTTTCCGATATCGTGAATCAATCCGGCGACAAATTCAACGCCTTCCAGATCGAACTTCAACTCGCGTGCGAGCATTTGAGCGGCGCACGCCGTCCCGAAAGAATGCCGCCAGAATTTGAGGCGATTAAAGCCGCTTTTTCTCTTGGGTGTGGGAAACATGCGAACGATGGAGATGCTGGTTACGATATTGATAATCTCGTTGAGCCCCAGGATCGCCAGCGCCAGCTTCAGGGACCCCACCCTTTCACGGACCCCATAATAGGGCGAATTGGACACTTTGAGGATATTCGCGGCGAGGGAAGGGTCGGTCTCGATGATCTTGGCTATGTCCTTCATTGAAGACTCTTCGTCGGCGACCAGCCTCAGAATCTTCATAGGTATCTCGGGAAGAGTGGGAAGCGCGCCTATTTGGCTGACCTCTTGCCGGATTTTTTTCACTCGCTGCGTAGCCATTTCCCGAACGAGCTTCCCCCGAGAAATTCGCCCTATCTCCGCCCGCATGCTCGCGTATTGTACCACAAGCGCTTGGGGTTTGGCAAACTTTTACCGGTTGTAGAAAAGGGGAAACTTTTCATTACGGCGCGCTTGTGGGGGTTTTACTGATCTGCTATAATGAAAAATGGAGTGGGCCGGATGGTCGCGGATTCTGAGGAACGGAATCCGAGGAAAGTCCGAGCTCCACCGGGCGGGATGCTCGCTAACGGCGAGTGGGGGCGACCCCAAGGAAAGTGCAACAGAAAAGATACCGCCACGCCTTGGCGTGGTAAGGGTGAAAAGGTGCGGTAAGAGCGCACCGGCGGCGGGGCGACTCGCCGGCCTGGCAAACCCCATCCGGAGCAAGACCAAATAGGGGGGCGATGGAGCGGCCCGTTCCGTGTGCCTCCGGGTTAGGTCGCTTGAGGCGCCTGGTAACAGGCGTCCCAGATGAATGACCATCACGGCCAATCGGCCGGACAGAACTCGGCTTACGCGCCCGCTCCAAAAATTTTAAGGGGGAAACCATCTGGTTTTCCCCTCTTTTTTTGCCACGGGTCGGACGTGTCCGACGTGTCGGACCGGTCGGATACTTTTTTCCACTTCTCTTCCTCAGATACGCATCATCCTGTATAATGAAAATCTTGAATTGGTGATTCATGGATCACTGGCCGCACGGGGGTTTCCCGCATAAAGTGAAGGAGAAGATATTTGGCAGATATACCTCAAGAAGGGATAACAGCGGCCGAATGGATTCTTGAGCTGGCGGTCATTTTGCTCGCGGCGAAGTTGGGCGGCGAGATTTTCAACCGTCTCAAGCAGAGCCCGATGCTGGGAGAGATATTGGCCGGCGTGATCATCGGTCCGTCCATTTTCGGGTTATTTCATGAATCCACGATTCTGGAGATTTTCGCCGAGATCGGCATTATCTTCATGATCTTTATGCTGGGCCTCGAGACAAAAGTGGCTCATCTGCGAAGGGTTGGTGCTCGCGCAGCCGTTATTGCGGGCGCGGGAATCGCCGTTCCGTTTCTCGCGGGATGGATTATGGGCAGAGCCATGGGAGTAAGCTGGCAAGGGGCCTTGTTTTTCGGGGCTATATTGACCGCGACCAGTGTGGCCATAACGGCCCGGACTTTAATGGATATGGATTTAACCCGGTCGAAATTAGCGCAAACCATTCTGGCAGCAGCGGTCATAGATGACATAGCGGGGCTTCTGGTGCTGGCCGTGGTGTTGACGTTAACGGGTGCGGGCGGGCAGGACGGCATCGGCATGACTGTGGCCAAGGGAGCTTTCTATCTGCTTGTGGTGTTCCCCTTCTTCTGGTTTGCAGTTCCGCCGCTGACGCGCTGGCTCAGACGTTTGGAAGGAGAGGGCGCCCTGTTCGTGATGATACTCGGCTTAACCTTTCTGTTTTCGTATTTGGCCCAATTGGCTGGACTTGCAACGATTGTCGGCGCATTTCTTATCGGTCTCATCTTTGGGAAGACGGCCGAAGGACCGGCAATCCAGGAGCAGGTAGAGCCGATCTATTACTTTATGGCTCCCATTTTCTTTGTATCAATCGGGATGTCCGTCCATTTGGACCAGTTATGGAGCGCGATTGTGTTCGCACTTGTTTTTTCCGCAATTGCGATTGCAACCAAAGTAATTGGGGGCATTATCGGCGGCGTTGCATCCCGCATGAGCCTGTCATCGGCCGTTATAATCGGCATTGGGATGATCCCGCGAGGCGAGGTTGGCCTGATCGTGGCGAACCTTGGGCTGGACGGCGGAATTATCGATCACAAAACATTTTCCGCGGCCGCATTCATGTCGGTGGCGACTATTCTGGTTACCCCGACTCTATTGAAATGGGCGATTAACCGCTTCTACCATGAGGAAGAACCCCATGAAGGTACGCAACCATTTTAAGACAATTACGCCTGAAGTAGATATAGTGACAGCAAACACGACGATCGAGGTAATCATCCAGATAATTTCCCGCAACCCGGCTTCGCGATCCGTTTTTGTGATCGATCAGGACGAGAGATTAATCGGTGTAATCAGTACCAAGGACGTCCTTCAGATATTGGGGGCGAAATATCTTCGGAAGAGGACGGTTTTTGTGCTTCATGAGATTTTGGCGATCACCGCTGCCGATATTATGCGAGAGGCCGAATCGGTTGGTCCCGATGACGATCTTGAGCAAGCGCTTAGAATCGCTGTGGTGCATAATATGGAAGATATTCCCGTTGTTGAGAACAATAAAGTAATCGGCAACCTCGATTGTTTCGAGTTAATCAAAGGTATCAGCGCGCAGAAGCGCATCGAGCAGCGTGAGCGCTATGACTCCTCCGGATGATGGACAGGATGACGGCAAGAGAAGAGTCTTTCGAATCATTTTTGCGATTTTCCTCAGCATCCTCCTCCTTGTAATTCTGTTTATCGCCCTCCTGCTTTTCTTTCCGCGCGAGCAGATCAGGAAGTACATCCAAAACCAGCTTGCGCGCCGGTTGGACAACCAGGTGGAAATTTATGGGTTGAGGATCGATTATTTCTCGCCTGCGAAGCTGGTGATGAGTCAGGTGGTCATCACCGATCCCGAAACTTCCCTGCAAGAGTTCAGAGCAAGAGAGGTTGTTCTCCACATCAATCCGTTAAATTTTTTCAGAGATGAGAATCCCATAACGAGAATCGAGCTTGGGTCGCCGCTCGTGAATTTAAGGAGAACCGAGGGCGGCGCCTGGAACTTTGAGAAAATGGTCGAGCCTCAATCGCAGGAGGAGGAACCCGGTGCGGAAGTCACTTTGGGTCCGATTTTCATTCGGAACGGAATTATCCAGATATTTGAAAGAGACCGGGACATGCTTTTGGCCATCAAAGGCATAGTCGCAACCGTTCGACTGAGAAGAGGGCAAGTGCTGATCGATGCGGCGTCTTTATATCTCCCTCCTTTGCGCGCAGATTTCGTGGGAACAATATCGAATCTTCAGGCCCCCCGGCCCACCATCGATTTGCAAGTTTCCGGAACCGCCTTGAAAGAAGGGCCGCTATCCGAATTGGGAGGAGTCGCTCTTGAAGAGAAGGCACAAGTGGCGGCTTTCTCAGCCGAGGGAAAAGGTCCGCTGGACAATGTGCGTATGACCGGCACGTACGCCTTTGATCGAAGCGTAACCAGAGGCATTCCCACAGAGGGTACTCTGGCAGGCGTCCTTGAGGCGGATGCAGGCACCTTCCGGGTCGACAGCGTCATCGTAAATTTCGGAAACAGCAGGGGTTCGCTTTCCGGGACCGCGACAAACCTATGGTCGGATGAGAGGTCTGCCGAGTTCTCCGGAGAAACACTTATCGTACCGGAGCCGCTTTTTACCGCATTGGACGAATCACTCGCGTACCGTCTTGAGCCTGATGGGGTGGTGGAAGGCGAAATTTCGGTAAGGGCCACAAAACAAGAAGTCGTATTTCGCACTGATCTGAATCTGGAAAGGGCGGGATTCACCATTCCCAATGTCCTGCGAAAAGATATTCAGGCTCCCGGCTCGCTTTCAACCGCCGGCCGATATTCGTTCGGTCAGGCGCTGAGCGTCGACGAATTCGAACTGACTATGGGAGATTCCTCCGTTAGCGGCAAGGGCAGCCTCGGGTCGGAGAAAGCGCCATGGGCAGAGGCAACTTTTGAAGCCGCCGATTTCCCGCTTCGATTGCTGGACCGGCTTCCGGCCGTGGCGTTTCCGGAGGGCGAGATGACATTCGACGCGACCATTTCAAAGGAAGCGCAAACGGTCCGCGAAGTGCAGTATCGGGGGGATGTGACACTTCGGAATGCCGAGCTCACGGCGGGCCCGCTGAAGGAGCCGATCACCGGGCTGAATGCTCAGTTGCGGGTCGCCGACCAGGAGGTGGGCGTTCAAAACGCACAATTTTCGTTCGCTCAGTCTCCATACAATCTTGATGTGGAGCTTACCGATTTCTCGTCACCCACTATTCGAGGAACATTACGCACGCAGAGGATGGACATCGAGAAAATAATGGCTGCCATTGAAACGGAGGACACGCGGGAAGGTGAGCCGCGCGCCCCTTTACTCCAAGATATCGCATTGAACCTGGTAATAGAAGCGGATTCGGTTTATACGAGAGGGATCGAGACAGGGGCTCTCTCGACGACATTAACATCACCTGAAGAAAGTCTTGTTCTTGATCCCTTTTCCGTCATTATTTTTAGTGGGGAATTGCGAGGAATCCTGGAATTTACTCCCTCTCCTCAGCAGGTTCTATGGAAGGCGAACCTCGAGGCCAGGGATATGAAGATAGCGGAGATGTTGGATCAATTCGATGTTATCGCGGGACAGATGACCGGCTCCCTTGATGCCAAAGTAACAGTACAGGGGGTGGCCGGCAATAACGAGCAGACTCTGAGTTCACTGAAGGGGGACATCGAGGCCACCGCCAGAGGCGGAAAAGTGGAACAATCTCCCGTCCTCACAACCATCATCAACTTTACCCAGATACCTTTGGGCACCGTCCTGATACCCGGGCTGCGCGAAATAGTTGTTGCCAATACGGTTATCAACTTGTTCAGAACCGGCGGCAGGTCATTGGACATAACTTCGGTTGCGTATACAACGATCGAAGGCGATTTTGTTCTGGCGGAAGGAACAGCACAAGTGGACGACTTTCGATTCCACGGCGGCATTATAGATTTAATAGCAACCGGTGAAATAGATTACATTAGCAAAACCGTGGATTTGCGGGTTTCGGCAACCCCGCTTGGAGCCCTTACCTCGGTCATGGCCGAAATCCCGCTTATTGGAGGTATCCTCAAGGGAGCAAAGGAAGCCGTAATCTCAACGGATTTCGCCGTTACCGGCCCAATTTCGAGCCCCGAAGTCAATCCCATGTTCATTGGCGGAGGCGCAAGAGATGAGGCGCCGCCGCCTGCGCCTGAAGAGGAGGCCGAACCGGAGACAGTTCCTCCCGCCGCTGAGGAAGCTGAAATCCCGCCGGAAGATCAGCTTCCTGCGCCCGAAGGAATTCGTTTACCGGAGGAGGCATATTAGGAGAATTTCCGCGGACGCAACAAAAACCGTAAAAAGACTTGACTTTTTCTAATTCGCTGATATAATAGTTTAAATTCGAAAGAGTGGAGTTACATTTTTTCAAGGAAAGTCACAGGATGACGCCGGCAGTAAGAAACTTTTGGTTTTATTACTTTAGCTGGTGGCGTCCTGTGCCCGTCCGCCTTGAATAATTAGCTCCCCACACAGATAAGTAAACAGGCCACGGGCATAAAAGCCCGCGGCCTTTTTTGTTTTTTGGCGAAAATTCAAGCTGTCGGGTCTGATCAGAAGAGCGTGAAGGAGTGAGGACGATGGTAATTGTACTGAAAAAAGAGGCCACGCAGGACGATATCGAAAGCGTTGCCGAAAAAGCCCGCCGGGCAGGCTGTCGCTGCCGCATTTCCCGAGGCAAAGAACGCACCCTGTTGATTGCAGTGGAGACCAATGGATGGGCCGAAGCCCTCGCCGGATTTGCCGCTCTCGATTTCGTCGAGTCGGTAATCCCCATTTCAAAACAATATAAGCTGGCCAGCCGTCTCGTTCATCCACATGCAAGCATCATAGATGTTTCCGGAACCCCGGTAGGCGGCGATACATTCGTTGTAATGGCGGGGCCGTGCTGTGTGGAAGAGGAAACGATATTAGAGGCCGCGGAAGGAATCAAGATCCACGGTGCTCATGTGCTGCGCGGAGGGGCCTTCAAACCGCGCACCTCGCCATACAGTTTCCAGGGTCTCGGCAACGAAGGCCTGCGCTTGTTGGAACGGGCAAGAGAGCTGACGGGTCTGCCGGTGGTGACCGAACTCCTTTCCGAGGCGCATCTCGGTGCGGTCGTCGCGTCGGCCGACCTGATTCAGATCGGAACGAGAAATGCGCAGAACACGGCGCTCCTTTGCAAGGTCGCCGAAAGCCAGAAACCGGTCCTGTTGAAACGCGGGATGGCCTGCACGATTGAAGAGTGGCTGATGGCCGCCGAATACCTGCTTGCAAACGGAAACCCGAACGTCATTTTATGCGAGCGCGGTATCCGCTCATTTGAAACGATGACCCGCAACACACTCGACCTGAGCGCTGTTGCCGTTGCGAAGCAGGAGACGCACCTGCCGGTCGTGGTTGATCCGAGTCATGGAACGGGTGTTCGAGAGTTGGTGATCCCGATGGCTCGCGCTGCGGTTGCTGCGGGAGCCGATGGTCTGCTGGTGGAGGTGCATCCAAGCCCGGACAGGGCTCTGAGCGACGGCGCGCAAAGCTTAAATATGGAGCAGTTCGGAGAGATGATGCATCAGATCGAGCCCTTCGTGCGCGTGATGGGGAGAACGCTGCAGACTGATGCCGTCCCGGCTGTTCTCTGATGCTAGAGGGGCAACAGTGTTTACAGGCTTTAGCAACTTCTCTTTATGTTCGTTTTCCGGTATTCCCGCAACGAGCGCAGCAAGAGTCGGCTGCCGCTCAAGAACGTCATAAAACCGGCACGCCGCAAAAGCGCGCCGTCAGCGCGTTATGTCCGTCTGAGCACCTTTCCCGCGAAAGCGCCGGCATTGTATGTTCCGCGCTCCAGAACCGGCTTTCCGTTGATCAGCACGTATTCTATTCCGTCCGAGAATTGATATGGATTCCCGAAAGTTGCCCGGTCGATGACGGTTTTCGGATTGAAAACCGTGATGTCGGCGTAAAAACCCTTCTTGAGTGAACCGCGTTCCTTCAATCCCATCTGTTTGGCGGGAAGCGAGGTCATTTTGCGGATGGCTTCTTCCTGCGTCATCACGCCCGCATCGCGTGCAAACCTTCCGAGCACCCGGGTGAAGGCGCCGTAGGCGACCGGATTTATTGAGTTGAAGTCGGCGCCGACGATGTCGGTGGCGACGGAGCAATCGGGATCGCACAGAGCCTTCATGATGTGCTCGTCGTCCATTGGATTATCGAAACCGCCGCCGGTCACAATAAGTTTTCCTTCCTCCTCCAAAGTAAGATCGAATACCGTTTCGAACGGATCCCTGTTCAAGGTGGCGGCGATCTGGTCGACGCTCATGTTCTCGAACTGCGTGTTCTTTTCTTTGCGGAACCCGCTCAAGCAGATCAGCGACCAGGAGCTGAAGGCGTTATGGTAGTGGTTATCGGTCCACCAGCTATGTTCCCAATTCGGCCAAGCCGGCACGACGGTTTCCCAGCCGTGCACGATGCGCCGGCGAACGACCGGGTCCTCGATCCGCGCGAAAAACTTGTCCAATCCGCCGTCAAACACTTCAGGCGGAAAGAGCGAGATCAGCGCCGTCGATCCGGTGGAATAGGGAATATAGTCATGCCCGATTTTCACTCCGCGCTGAGCGGCTTCCCTCACCGTCGTTATTGCGCGCTCAAGCACGGATGGGTCATCGCGCACGAAGCTGCCAAAATGAGAGATGTGCAAAGGAATCTGCGCCTCCTCGGCAACCGATACGACTTCCTGAACGGCCTCCGGATATGTTTCGCTCATCCCGCGCGTATGCGGAACCAGCGGCGCATGATAGTCGCGCAGGACCGAGGATATCTCCATGATCTCGTCGGTATTCGAGTAGATGCCGGGCACGTAGTAGAGGCCGAGCGACAGACCGATAGAGCCGCCTTCGAGCGATTCCTTCAGCATACGCTTCATTTGAGATATCTCGTCTGGATTCGCAAAGCGCGCCTGAAATCCCATGACATTCGTTCTGAGCATGCCATGGCCGGTGAGGATGGCCGTGTTGAAGGCCTGCCCGTTCCTTTCCAGGAAATTCAGGTACTCCGCCATCGTAGTCCATTCGTACGAGAGGCCGTCGTATGGAAGCGAGAAGTTCCAGTATGTGCTGACCGTTTCCTCATAAGCATGGTTGATTGGCGCAGGACTCAGGCCGCAGTTGCCGGCAATGATGGTGGTTACCCCCTGTCGCGCCCAGCTCTCGAGAACGGTGGCATGACGGCGGCACGGCAGGAAAAAATCCAGATGGGTATGGACATCGATAAATCCTGGAGCGATTGCGAGACCTGCCGCGTCTATCGTTTTCGCGGCGTTCGCATTGGGAAACGATCCGATATCGGCAATGCGGTCTTGTTCGATCAGAATATCAGCTCTGTAGGCGGGCGAGCCGGAGCCGTCCATCACCGTTCCATTCTTGATCAGTATGGTATTACTCATGAAGTTCCTCCTTTGGGAAGCCGGGAAAGAAAGGGGCGTGCTATTCTAGCACGTATATGGGTTCCCGTCCAAACCTTGACACTCGCCGACAGCTTCTATAGAATTTCCTCAATTCCGAGGCAAGCCCGGACCGGTTCCGGTGATCAATGAAAAAGAGAAATTTTTGCGATACATTCACAACCCGAGGGGAGATTATTCGTGGATAGGACGCTGCATGACGGCCGGGAAGACGGCCTTGAGCCGCTCGAAACACTTGACCTGCAAAAGGTGAGCACCTTCTCCGATCTACTTCGCCAAATGTCGAAAACGGCTTTTGGCGGGCGCGAATTGGGAGAAGCTTACGAGGTTTTCATGGAGATGGCGCGGGATCCGTCCTGCACCATTGTGGCCACTTTGTCCGGCGCGATGACCATCGCAAAAATGGGAAAAGTTCTGTGCGATATGATCGACAACGGACTGATCCACATCCTGATCAGCACGGGCGCACTGATGGCTCACGGATTGACCGAAGCCATCGGCGGCGTTCATTATAAGCATGATCCCAAAATCCCCGACAGCACCCTCTATAAATGGGGATACAATCGGGTCTACGACACCCTTGAGATGGAGGCCAATTTGTCGCAGGCCGAGAAATTCACCCGGAGCGTTCTCAAGGATTTCGACTGGACCCGGCCGACCTGCTCGAGTGAGATCAATCGAGAGTTCGGAAAGCGCCTGGTCGAGCAAGGGCAAGAGCCGAGCGTTCTTGCTTCTGCATATCGGCGCGGGGTTCCCATTTATGTCCCCGCCTTCACCGATTCGGAGCTCGGTTTGGATGTGGCTACTCATTCGCTGGCGCTCAGCACGAAAAAGGGCGATGAGGTCGATGTCAACAAGTTTTTCACTTCGGTTCCGCCGTTCAATCCGTTCCTCGACCTTTTCGATTACGCTCGCCGCATTCAACGGGCGAAGACACTGGGCATCTTCACGATCGGCGGAGGCGTCCCTCGTAATTGGGGGCAGCAGGTAGGCCCATTCTTTGACATCATCAATATGCGGCTGGGCACTGAATTCTCCATCCCCCGCTTCAAGTACGGCGTCAGGATTTGCCCTGAACCGGTCCACTGGGGCGGTCTGAGCGGGTGTCCGTACACGGAGGGCGTCTCCTGGGGAAAATTTCTTCCGCGCGAAGAAGGCGGGCGCTTTGCGGAAGTCCGTTCGGATGCGACGATCGCCTGGCCGATCCTGGTTAAAGCCGTGCTTGAGTCTTTGGGGAAGCGGACGTGAAAAGAAGCGCCAGAAGAAGAAATCACTGCTGAAATGAAGATGGATTCTTGCTTTCGCGGGGATGACAGCACTCTTAAGCCGTAGAACTCGACCTTTTTGGCCGGATTATCCAAAACAAAACTGGTTCTTCTCCAAATTAGTTGGTGATCTTTAGTAAAAATGAATGGACATCTTCGAACTCTTCTGCTAGAAAGGAGTTGTGAAAGCAACCTTTCGGCAA
>QZKU01000116.1 GCA_003598085.1 Candidatus Abyssobacteria bacterium SURF_5 | reverse complement strand
TTCAGCAAGCTTAGGTACTTCATGAACCGCCGTGGTACGGAACCGTATGCCCGGTGGTGTGAGAGGTCGGCGGGGGCGACTCCGCCTCCTACTCGATTGTGCCGCGCTCAATCGCAGGGGTCCAGAGGTTGTTCGCGAATGTAATCGTTCAAGATGGGCACCAGGAAAGAATAAGTCTGCGGATCATCTGTTTTAATATCGACCGTATTTTCGGGATCATTCTTCACGTCATACAGACTATACCGCAGGCTGCCGTCGAGGCGCGGAAAGGCCACAAGCTTGTGGTCACGGCTCCTCACCATGAAATCGCGCGAGCCCATGATCTCGCGGCAGAATTTCTCATCGACCGCTATCTTGCCGTCAGGCTCCAGGGAATATACCCGCATCGGATTCCCGAGCATCGGATGATCCGGGGCATATCCACTGGCCTTGAGTGAGAGAAAATTCAGCGCAGTCTCGGCGAATAGGAACCGGCCTGGCTGGCCAGCCATGCCCTCCATCAGGGGCAGCAGAGAGATCCCCTCCACCGTCCCGGGAATCTCTCGGCCGAGATAGTCGAGAATCGTCGGGAAAATGTCCGCGTTGCTCACCGCGTCGTCGAATTCCAGTGCGCCGGAGCCTCCTCCCGGAAGGCGCACCATCAGGATGATCGAGTTCGCGTCGTCGCCCTGGTGCAGAGTATTCCCGTGATGCGGGACGACACCCAGGTTTTCGCCGTGGTCGGAGCAGAGGATAATCAGCGAGTTTTGATCAAGCTGAAGCTGCTGAATGGTCTCCCAGATGACGCCGAACTGTTCATCGCTCGCCCGAAAGAGCTTGTCGTAGATCAGCGTCTGATGCCATTCGACTTCGTCGCGCTGATCAGGAGATTCGGAGAACTCCGCTTCCAGGAACGAGAGATCGGTCTCTCCGAATATGAATCGATAGGGAATCTCAAACGCCCCGTTTTCAAAATGGCGATAATGAGGATAGGGGACGGTGCCGGGAGCATGGAGAACATCAAAATGGACCGCCAGCAGGAACCGCTCCTTGCTCTTCAGCTTATGCAGCATGCGCACGATCTGATCGGTCATCTCCTCGGGCAGATACGTGTAGGAAACGGCCCGATTGAATTTCTTCAATGGAAAGAAGAGCTCGCCGACAGCGTTATTCCCGAACATTTCGATCAGGTTCAATTTCAGTGCGTAGCAGGTGAGAAAATTGAAATACCCGGGCTCGGGCTGCACGACGGTGTCCCACCCCATTGACGGCTCCATATAGGAAAACGTGGAATCGTCGGTCATAAAGGCGAGATAGTAGTCGTTTTTTCCAAGTTCAGTGAGCAGGTTCGGAGCGATGATCTTGCGCCGGTCCCGCGAAGGAAGGTCCCATCGAATTCCGTGCCGATGCGGGTAGGCGCCGGTCAGCATGCTCGCCCATGAAGGCATTGTGCGCGCAAGGGGGCTAAATGCCTGCCGGAAGAAGACGCTCTCGCTGCGGAACCGGTCCATGTGAGGCGACGTGTTCCGGGGATACCTCTCCGAGTGAAGGTGACTCGGAAGAAGCGAATCGAAGCAGAGAAGAATGATATTAGGGCCTTTATTATTTTCAGGCGACGCGCGCAATTCCTTCACAACCGAAAAAAGCGCAGCCACCGCCAGCATGACGATAGCCGGTTTCCAAAACTGCGCCGCCCGCTTGACTCTTACTGCCGCAATACTGCGAAACCTCCAGACAAGCAGGAGCCCATGAACCAGAAAGAACACCGAGCCTGCGACGCGGAAATGAACAGGTCCCGTCCGCTTTACCAGGGACAGGACCGGCTCGTACATCCTGTACTCCGGGACGGCGGCGGGAAAATGGAAGTAGAACTTCCAGAAGACGAACAACATGACAAGCCCCAGGTACAGACACGTGACGCAGGTGAAGACTATTTTCCGCGTGCGTGTTGTCGGCCATCCCATCGAGGCTGCGGTCGAAGCCCCTGATAGTAATCCAACAAAGGTGCCCAATAAAATATAGAAGGCCAAAATGCGCAACGCGAGCCAGGCGTGAGCCAACGGAAAGAGGCGGATCGCGTCATTCATAATTTTGGTGATGAAATTGTTATCGGGCAGTTGATGGAAATACCGGATGAGCATAATGCTCTCGATGCTCAGACTTGTCAACGCCCAGATGATACCGACGCCGACGGCAATTTGTGCGGCGCTTCGCATTGCTGCGCGATCAGAACCGATTGCAGAATTTACCATTCCTTTTTCCCGCTTCCTCCTCCAGATGTTCCTTTATTATAGTTTTTGTTTTCGCCTGTAATCAACCGGCATTCCGCTCCCAACTTGACTTGAGCGCCGCCAATCACTATATTTGCGGGAAAGCTTCGTGCATTAATCGGTACAGGAGGGTCTCTTATGAGCCGATCGAGAAACGAATTAGGCCTGGTGCGCCTGTCCGAGCGCGCATACGGCTATTTGCAGAAGGATGATGGCCTCGGTTGGAGCAATGCGGGAATCATAACCGGCAAGGACGGTTCTCTTCTTATTGACACACTGTTCGACCTCCGGCTGACGCAGGCAATGCTGGCCCAGGTGGCGGAAAGGATCAAGAAGCCGGTTCGACGTCTCGTGAACACCCACCACAACGGCGACCACTGCTGGGGCAATCAACTGGTAAAAGACGCCGAAATCATCGCACACCGCGGGTTCCGCGAGGAAATGCTGAAGATGTCCCCCCAGTTGACGCAGGCGATGAAACAAATGCCGGCGGCAAACGCCGGCATGGCCGGACTGCAGCGAGCGCTTGCGTCGTTCGACTTCTCGGATATAGTCCCGACCCCGCCGACACTGCTGTTCGACGACCGGCTTACCCTTTACATAGATGACAGCGCGGTGGATCTGCTGTATGTCGGCCCCGCCCACACCTCAACCGACGTCATTGTCTTTTTTCCCGAAGAACGCATCCTGTACGCCGGCGACATCATCTTTCGGATGTGCACCCCGATAGGTTGGGAAGGAACTTTTCAGAAATGGATCGAGGCGCTGGAAAGAATTGTAGCGCTCGCTCCGGAAAAAATCGTCCCGGGCCACGGTCCGCTTTGCGGGGTGGAGGGCGCCGCCGAAATGAAGGAGTATCTCCAGTTTGTGTATCGAGAGGCACAGGCATGCTTTGATCGTGGCCTTCCGGAAGCCGAAGCGGCACGGCGGATCGATCCCGGCCCGTATGCCGCGTGGACCGAACCCGAGAGGATCGTCTTCAACGTATCGCGCGCTTATCGAGAGTTCAGGCATGAACCATTCGATGCGCCCGTCGATTTTCTTGCGATGGCCGATTCCATGGCCGCCCTTAGACAGGGTCGGGCGAAGTGACGCCGTATCCTACTCGGGTGTTTTTGGTGCCAGGACGAGATCGACATTCATAACCGACTCATCCTGATTGCGAACCGTTCCGAAGAAGGCGCTGTAAGGCTGGATTTTAAAATCGCTCTGTTTAAAACGAAATGATGCCTGCCCGCTGAGCGTCCCGTTCAGCTTTTTCACTACGGCTGGAAAGGAAACCTGATTTTTCACCCCATGGATCGTCAGGCTTCCGGTAATCAGAAATTGGCCTTCCGAGAGCATCTCGATTTTGGTCGATTCAAACCGAATGGTTGGATACGCTTTTGCGTCCATCTGCTTTTTTGAGAGCATGGTCTCCTGCACTTCCCGCCGATCCTTCTCACTCATTTCCTTGGTAAGCCCATATTTTTTGCGCATGGAAAGTTCGTCGGCTTTCAAGGCGTCGGTCCGAACCTCCACCCACAGAGAGGATGCGGAAGGATTTTCAAAATTAATGACTGCTTCACCGGCAGGATCGGCCGCGCGAATAATATGATCATGAGCGAGCGCCGACCCGATTCCGGCCTTGAACAGGCGCACCACCAGTATGGTCTGGGCGGGGTCGACGACATAATCGGCGGCCTCGGCCTTGGACGATGAACGATTCAAGGCAAAAGCCGCAAGCAATCCCAGGATCAGAAGATATTTCATTGAGAACTCCGGCATAGGCGATACGTGTCATTCGTTACATTATTGCCCCCGGTCGCTGTCTCTGCCAGTGGAGGAGTCTCTTTCCGGGAGGGATCATCGCCCGCCGGTTCCGCCGTCGATTTGCCGCCGACTACCCGGCTCACTATCAATCAATGTTTACTGCTATTTGACAGTATGGTAAAATTGTACTCATGGGTAATTGGGTGGCGAACCGGTGTGGGCAGAGATGACATTAAAGCTGACAAAAAATCCGAAAGTCGTCGTTATCGGGGGCGGTCCCGCGGGTAGTTTCTTTGCTCACTTCCTGATGACCAAGGGAGCGCATCTCGGAATTCGGCCCGAGATCACCATCATCGACCGGAAATCGTTTCTCGATCATGGCCCCAAAGGGTGTAACATGTGCGCGGGCGCCCTGGGGCATCACCTGGTGGAGCATCTGAGGCGCGAGCGTATCGCGTTGCCGCTCCATGTGGTTCGACAGGAGATCGAAGGCTACATTCTGCACGTGCGCGACAAGCACGTTTTGCTCCGGCAGGACGAGCGGCCCATCTATACGGTTTTCCGCGGGAACAGCCCCGGCGCGGCTCCCGAGGAGGGAATAGTCAGCTTCGACCAGTTCCTTCTCGACAGCGCGATTTCTCTTGGGGCTCGATTCATTCGCCAGGATGTCATCGCGGTGCGCTGGCCGCGGGATCCGGCCGAACAGGTGCGATTGTCGCTGAAGGACGGCTCGCTCCTGGAGGCCGACCTGGTTGTCGGCGCGTTCGGCGTCAATACCAACCTGCGGCAGCGCTTCATGGAAGGATATCGCCCGCCGAAGACGTGGCTGGCGTGCCAGGCTGAGATGCCGGTCGATGTGGAGTTCAGCCGCCGAACCCTGGGCAGCAACATTCACGTGTTCTCCGTGGGCGAACAGGGCATCCAGTTCGTGGCAATGACGCCGAAAGGCAGATTCATCACGCTAACCGCAATCGGGCCGTCCGTGAAAATGGCGGATCTGGAGCAGGTTTTGGGCCGGCCGGAGTTCCGGCCTTTTCTGCCGAGAGACTGGGGCATCAGTTGTCATTGTCACCCGTTTTTTCCCGTCACCGCCGCCCGCAAACCATACCGGGATCGCGGTCTGCTCGTGGGCGATGCCTGCCACGCCAGGTACTTGAAGAACGGGATCGAGTCGGCCTACTTCACTTCGCTCTTTGCCGCCAAAACAGTTTTGAACGTCGGCATAGGCGAAAATGAGCTTGCCGAGTATGCGCGCATGTGCCGCAGGCGCTTCACCTTTGACAATCGGTGCGGAAAGCTGCTCTTCTTCGTTCACAATACGGTGGCCGCAAGGCACCGGCTGGCGCGCGCGCACCTGCTGCTCGCGGAAGTCGAGCGAATAACGAAGGGACGGCGCCGTCAGGTCCTCGCCAATGCGTTGTGGAGCATGTTCACCGGCGACACCGCCTATCGTAAGATTCTCAGGGAGTTACTGAAGCCGGCGGTGCAGGCCAGGTTGCTCGTCGAGGGAGCGCATTCGCTGATCTCCGGCTCGCGTTCATGGGAGAAATATTCCAATCGGAAACTCGCGCGCCTGCGCGCACGGCTGCATGAAAAGCAGCTTCGGCTGAAGCCGAATTCCACGGTCGCTATTATCGGGGGCGGTCCCGGCGGAGCAGCCTGCGCGATCCGGCTGCTGAGCCGCGCTCGAGCGGCCAACATCCCGATCAGAGTGGTGATTTACGAAGGCAAGGACTTCGACCGGCACTATAATCAGTGCGTCGGCGTTCTGTCGCCGCCGCTCGAAACGTTGCTGCACGATCAGCTCAAGATAGAACTGCCGCAGGAACTGATAAAGCGCACGATCCAAAACTACCGGCTCCACAGCGACAACAGCGATATCGTTTTGAGCGGGGCGCCCGACTCCAAGCCGACATATACGGTACGGCGGGTGATGTTCGATCGGTTCCTCCTCAAGAAGGCGGAGGAGGTGGGCGCGGAAGTGGTCCGCAGCCGCGTCACCGGCGTCGAATTTGTCAATGGCCGCACGTTGGACGAGGTTCGCGTCTACAGCGAGAGCCAGTATTTGCGGGCCGACGTCGTGGTCGGCGCTTTCGGTCTCGATGAGGCCATGCTCAATACCTTTGAGCGCGCCACCAAAGAGGATCATTCCTACGAGCGCCCCAGGGAACTGCTGAAGACCTTCGTTACAAAAATACACATTGACCCCGTTTTCATAGAAGAGAGTCTTGGCAATACCATTCACGCGTTTCTGCCGGCGCATTCGAATATCGAGTTCGGTGCGGTAACGCCGAAGGGAGACCATATCATCATCAACATTGCCGGCCGCGACATCAGTTCGCTCGATCTGGACTCGTTCCTCGAACTGCCGAAAGTGCGGGAAGTTCTCCCGGATGTCGACCTGAAGACGCTCAACTTTTACGCCGGTAATTTTCCCACGTCGCCTGCGGCAAATCCTTACGGCCACCGCTACGTCCTCGTCGGTGACGCGACCGGCTGGATGCGCCCTTTCAAAGGAAAAGGGATCAACACCGCGGTTGTCACAGGCATCAGGGCTGCGGATACCATTCTGGAGCGGGGATTTTCGCGGCAGGCTTTTGAAGAATACCAGCAAACCTGCGCAGACTTGAGAAAAGACCACCTGTATGGCCTCCTGGTGCGCTCGCTCTGCGGGTTTGCCCGCTCGTTCGGGTTGTTCGACGTCCTTCTGCGGGCCGCCCAGGATGACGAACGCCTGCGATCGATCCTTCATATGGCTGTATCCGGCGAGGACTCATACAGGAACGTGATTTTGCGGCTGATGCGGCCGAGGACTTCACGCCGGCTCTTTTTGAAATCGGGAAAACACTTGCTGAACCGGCTGACAATGCGCCGCGCACAGGGGCGCCAGTCGGCGTCATAATCGACAATGAAAAAAGATACAAACGCAAGCCCTTTGGTTGCTATCGTCGGAAGACCTAATGTGGGTAAATCCACCCTGTTCAACCGACTGACGGGCAGGCCCGCCGCAATCGTGCATGATGAGCCGGGTGTCACCCGCGATCGCATCTATGGGCGGGTGGAATGGACAGGCCGTTCCTTCGATATTGTCGATACGGGCGGGCTCGCCTACGGGATCGCCGACAGCAGGGTCCAACAGGTCCACAAACAGATATTTCGCGCCATTCAAGACGCCTCCTGTATCCTCTTCGTTACCGACGTCAGAGACGGAGTCACGCCCGGAGACAGAAGCATCGCCGACCTCCTTCGGCAGAGTGGAAAACCTGTGATTGTGGCTGTTAATAAGGCGGATAACCCCACGCTGGCCCTGAACTCGGCGGAAATGTACTCACTCGGGCTCGACGAGCCGTATCCTGTTTCCTCCCTGCACGGCATCGGAATCGGCGAGGTGTTGGATCGCATCATCGAAATCATTCCCGAGCACGTCGAGGAGGAGCAACCGGAGGGAGTAGTAAAAATAGCGATTGTAGGTCAGCCGAACGTAGGGAAATCCTCTCTGGTCAACTCTTTGCTTCGCGAAGAGCGCGTCGTGGTCGATGAGGAGGCCGGCACAACGCGCGATTCCATCGACGCGCGCTTCCACCGCGGCGGCGAAGATTACATCTTGATTGACACAGCTGGATTGAAGAAGCCGAGCAAGGTGGAACCGGGCATCGAACGTTACAGCGTCAAGAGAGCATTGCAGAGCATCCGGCGCTGCGACGTCGCACTGCTTCTCATTGACGCAAGCAATCCGCATGGTATCACCGAGCAGGATGCGCGCATCGCCAATCAGATCCACGAGAGCGGACGCGGCCAAACCATTATTTTGAATAAATGGGACATCGCGGAGAAGGATGACCGAACATTTGACGCGATGGTGGCCGCCATCAGAAGCAGGATGCCCACTCTATCCTATGTCCCCGCGATTTCGACCTCGGCAAAAACGGGGCTGCGCCTCAACAGGATTTTCGAACTGGTGAAGAACGTCTATGCCAATTACATGAAACGCATTCCCACCAGCGAATTGAATACGTTCCTTCGCCAGGTGATAAATAGCCATCCGCCGCGCCTCAAAAGGGGCAGTCCCCCAAAATTGCTCTACACAACCCAGGTTGCGGCCGGCCCGCCCACAATCGTCCTCTTCATGAACCGGCCCGATCCGCTCGACAGGAACTACTTGAGGTATCTCGAAAACCAGATTCGAAGCCGGTTTGATTTTACGGGAGCCCCCATTGTGATCGAGGTCAGGAGACGCGAGCGCGAATAAGTTCGATCCCGCTCGTTCACGTAACGAAATAGGGGTGGGATGGCATGAGCAGGATACGGGCAATTCCCATCAGCGACAACAGCACGCTGAGAACGATAAGCAACAGCAGCCTCCTGGACGGGTTCTGCGCGTAACAGATCACGAGAAAAGGGAAGACGCCGGCAAGCGCTCGCGCCGGCGAACTGATCGTAGAACTCCAGATCTGTTCCTTGTTGAAACAGACGCCGACCAGCGCGTGGACAACAAGCAGCAGGGTGAAAACCTGCGGATTTCTCTTCATCTCGAAGACGCTTACCACCAGCAGGACAGTCACAAAAAGCATCATCGGGAAAACGCTCGCGTCCCTCAGCATATGCTGCCAGTCGCCCGCCCACTCGAAAGCTGAAATGTAGGAAATCATCCCCGCAAAAGGCGGGCGAAAATGGTTGCCGGACATGATGAACGGCAATTTGCCTTCCCGCAGCCACAGGAAAAGTTGCCACACCGTCCACGGGACTACCGAGCAGGAAAAAACGATCGCCCCACGAAGGTTCCTTTGCGCCAGCAGCCATCCGGTCACAACCGCAAGCACGATGGCGCCGTTCTCCTGCGTGAGCAGCGAAAGGGCCATCATCGCCGACGCCAGCCACAGCCGCTCGCGGACAAGAAAGTATATAGATGCCACCACCAGCGAAATGCAAAGCGGCGTCGCGACATCATAGAAAACGGCAACGAGGAACCCGATGTTCAGCGTATACAGGAACAGGTATTTGGGGCGCAAGCCGAAATCACGCACCAGCTTCCAAAGAAGCAGCGAGCTGATCGAGATGGCGAGCAGGTTGACGAGCGGCATCGAGATCGGTATCAGACCAGGCTGCCCCAGTGCGAATAGATACACAACGACCGGATACAGGATTCGCTGGTACCGGAACGGGTTGGAAATCCCATCTTCACCCATCAGCAGTCCCTTGATCATATACAGGTAAAACTGGCCGTCATAGCCGTCGCCGCCCGATTTCGGATCGTTAAAGACTACGACGCCGTCCCCAAGAATGGCAGGATCATAAAATGGATTGGTTGAACCGACGCGGATCAGGCTGGTCAGGTTGTATCCATATGGTGCAACTTGATATGCGATCAGAAGAAGGTAGACGATAACGCTTACGAAAGCAACGGTCGCTGCTCGCTTTGTCGACCACCCGGCTGCCCGGGTTACATGTTCAAGCGGGCTGTTCTTGTGCGGGATTGATATCTGCATATAGTTCCATTATATATGAACCATGATCCACGGACAAAGCGGGATCTGGTTTCCCGTTTCCTTTATGTGCGTTGATGGTGTTTCATTTGCCGGGTTCCTGTTTATGTATGCATACTTTATTGGAAACAATATTCAATTTTATTAAAAGAGGTGAATGTAATGCTGAGAATGGCGATGATTTCACTGCTATCGCTGCTGCTTATCACCATTCCGGCCGCTGCTCAGAATCCGGAGGAGGACGAAGAGGCCCGCGAGCGCCTGCAACGGCTCGGATATCGTTTTACCGGAGAAGACTTTGTCGCGGCCGCAGAGACAGGCGACCTGAGTGCGGTCGAATTGTACCTGATTGCAGGCATGGACCCCAATGTTTCAGGAGCGGGAACGGCGCCCGCGATAACCCGCGCAGCCGAGGAAGGACATTCTTCTATAGTGGAAAGATTAATTACATATGGGGCCGATGTCAATGCTATTGACCCGCAAACCAACAAGACCGCCCTCTTTTACGCGGTGGAGAACGAGCACCCGGAGACAGCGAGGATATTGCTGAAGTATGGCGCCGACCCAAATACCAAGGGCCCTGATGGCTTGACGCCGCTGATGGTGGTTGCCGAGAGCGGTGAGCCCGAGCTGGTGCGGCTTCTTCTGCGGAGCGGCGCCGACATCGATGCGCGCGCAGAGAATGGATGGACGGCATTGGCGTTTGCCGAATCGGCGGGAAACAGGGCTTCTCTATATGAGCTTCAGAATTGGTATGCTCTGACGCATCCCGATCTGCCGATCATACCCGATGCCCATATTATCCTTTTTCGGTAGGGTCGATTCCGGTAAAGGGGAAAGCAATGGATTGCTTTTTGCAACGAGTATTGGTATAATTGGGTCGATATGGTTGAGCCAATGGGGGCTTCATATCAATGCGGTTGCTCATACCGCCCTCGTGGAAACGATCATTTCCACAAATTTTCCTCTTTGCTACATTCGCTGGCCCTCGAAGCAGAAAAGGGACTTTTCTGTTTAGCGGCATCTGCCTGTGAATTCCTGGAGACGGCAGGATTTTCAGAAGATGTCACTTTCTGCCACGGGGATTTCATGCGGATAGATCCCGCTCTATTCAAAGCTGCAGCCTGAATAAATGATAATCGGGCGGCGTCTATACTATCGAGTTGGGAAGACAGATCCGCGAATTGGGGGAAAAGTTCCAATTGAAAGGAAGGAGAACATGAAACCTGTACCACTAGTTGTTGCCGCCTTTGTCGCGCTCGTTATCGTCGCACTTCTTAGCGCCCCTGTCCCCGCGCAAGAATTTAATTATGTCGGCGTCAAAGGCTGCAAGACCTGCCACATGACGAAAAAGAGCGGTGAGCAGTATCAGATCTGGGAAAAACAGCAGCATTCCAAAGCCTATGCAACCCTGGCAACCGAAGAGGCCAAAAAGATCGGCGCGGAAAAAGGAATTGCCAATCCGCAGGAGAGCGCGGACTGCTTGAAGTGCCACGTTACCGGTTATGGTCTTCCTGACAGCCGCTTCGAAGCGACCTATACCAAAGAAGAGGGCGTCGGCTGCGAGTCCTGCCACGGGCCCGGCAGTGCTTACAAGAAGATGAACATCATGAAGGACCAGAATCTGGCCCTGCAGAACGGCCTGATTCTGCCCACGGCCGATGTCTGCAAGAAGTGCCACAACGAAGAGAGCCCGACCTACAAAGGCTTCAACTATGACGAGATGGCGGCAAAAATTGCCCATCCAGTCCCTGAAGCCGCCGAATGATGATGTGCCGTTTCTTCTGATATTCCAAGTAAAATGACATGGCGGCCGAAGTTCCCGAAAAGCGGAATTTCGGCCGCCTCTCTTTTGCTGATCACGCCTTCCTGACCGGGGCGCTTTCGCGCTAGCGCGGCCATTTCGGATGATGTTATATTGGGGCAATAGGGCCCGCGACACCAAAGGAAAATCAGCAATGCGTCCCGTAAAATTTTCGACTCTATTGTGTCTCGTTCTCCTGTTTTCTATTTCGTCGACGAATGCCGACTATATGACACCGCTCTTCTCGGAAAGCTTCGACGATGGAATGCTCAACCTCAACTGGGTTCCGTTTCCCGGATTCAGTCAGGACCCGCTCATGCCGATCCTCGATCCAACTTCCCCCGAAGGTGTCTGGGCCGGCCGGCAAACCAATCAGCAGCTTGGCGGATTCGCTTCGCTTTCCTTTTCAGGCATGCGGCATCTGCGCGATTACCTGATGGAGGCATGGGTGTATGCGGTCGTCGTCCCGGAGGGCCGAGCGCCGCTCAACGGGATAGCCGTCAGGGTCGACCCGCAGAACGAGCGTTTCTACCGGTTCGCGACGCACTTCGATGCCGAGCAGCGGCTGTCATTCGCATACGTCGGCAGCGACACGAATAATTACCCGGTCTACATCAAGTCCTGGAAGCAGGCGGAAATACCGGGCGGGGTTTCTGAAAAGAGCGGGTGGCATAAAATGGCCGTGAGGTGCGCCGGGAACAATTTTTGGGTATACTGGGATGAGCAGGAACTGCCGGGCTGTCCGCTTCAGGACGATCGCATCCCCGGCGGGTTCTTTGGCGTATACGCCAATTACGTGGGCGGAAAAGGCATAGTGGAAACCAGAGTAGACGCGATTAAGGTGATGCAAGAGGCTCGAGGAAGCACTGATATCAACTCCCAAAACGACCCGGGAGAAGGAGGCGACTAATGGCGGGAACATATCATGAACTGTATGAAAAGCTGTCGAAAGCCACGCTCGACCTGCACCGCGCATGGATTTCTCTCAAAGAAGAGATCGAGGCGATGGATTGGTATCAGCAGAGGATAGACGCCACGGATAATCTCGAATTGAAGGATATCCTCAAGCACAATCGCGACGAGGAAAAAGAACATTCCGCCATGCTTATGGAATGGATCAGGCGGAACGATCCCGAATTCGCCAAGCAGATGAAGACATACCTGTTCAAGGACGGCAAAGCGATTACTGAAATCGAAGAGGAAGCGGATTAGCGGAACTTCGCCGCACATGATCCATCTCCATCAGCCACTGGTTTCTCTCGAGCACTTCCACGAGCGCGACGAGCCGGAGCACCGGCATGTGCACCGTGCGGCCGAACGCAAGCGACTCAGCCTGACGATGGCCTTGACCGGCAGTACGATGATCATCGAAGTGATTGGCGGCCTCTTCACCGGCAGCCTCGCCCTCCTCAGTGATGCCGGCCATATGCTCACCCACTTCTTCGCACTCCTGATCAGTTTTCTCGCGATCCTTGTCGCAGCGATCCCGACGCACCCGAAACGCAGCTTCGGCCTCTATCGAGTCGAGGTGCTGGCGGCCCTGTTCAACGGCGTGACGCTCCTGGTGATAACCGCGCTCATTCTGTATGAGGGCTTCAACCGCTTATTCCACCTCGCTCCCGTCAAGGAGGTGCCGATGCTGCTCGTCGCCGTATTCGGGCTCGCGGTCAACCTCCTGAGCGCGGTAATCCTGTACGATGTCGGGAAGGAAGACCTGAATGTCCGAAGCGCATTCCTGCACATGCTCGGCGACACCGCCTCATCGTTGGGAATCGTCGGCGGCGCCGCTATCATCTACTTCACCGGATGGTACTTCATCGACCCCCTGTTGAGCATCCTGATTGCGATCGTCATTCTCTTCTGGAGCTGGAATCTCTTGAGGGATTCCATCCACATCCTTCTCGAAACGGCGCCCAGGCATATCAAAATCGATGAAGTGGTGAGGCTTATCCGTGACGAAGCGCCGGAAGTGGCCGACGTGCATGATGTCCACGTCTGGGAGATCACGTCTCAAATGTACTCGATGACCGCACACCTGGTTTTTCGTGAAAACTTCAGGGTCAGCGAGTGCGCCGAAGTTTTCCGGCGCCTCGAGCGCCCTCTGCGCGAGAGGTTTCGCATCTCCCACGTAAACTTCAGCCCCGAATCCGAGTGAAATTGACGCCCGCCATTCCAGCCGCGCGCCGGGAAAAGTCGGTGCTCTCCCTTTCCAAAAGACGTGCAGGTCGATATAGTATGAATAGAAGATATACACCATTTCTTGCCGCGGCTTGACCAGGACAAGGAGGGCGAAAAGAGATGGCCATCTCTGCATATATCTTTGTGGAATGCATCCAGGGGAAAGCGCTCGAAGTAAACCGCAAACTTGCGCAGATTGAAGGAGTCAAGCAGAGCCATGTGGTTACCGGTCCAATAGATGTCATCGCTTTTGTTGATGCCGCCGATATTAACCTGCTGGGAAAATTCGTGGTTGAGAAGATTCAGTCGATCGGAGGGGTCCTCAGAACGTCCACTAATATCGTTACCCAGTAAAAGATCCTTCCTCGGCAGGCCGCGGGTGGCTCCTGGTGTCGGAGGTGACCGTATGAGAATATGCCCCAATTGCCATGCTATTCACGATGGCAGGAAATGGAGCGCGCCGTGTCCCCACTCCTCGAACCATCTGGCCAATCCGGAATTTCTGCTGTGTACAGGGTGCAAGCGAATGAGAGACAAAATCGTCTTCGGCACGGTTTATCTTGAAGGAGAAGTGATCGCCTCGCGCCCGGAAGAAGTCATGCGGATGATCCGGCGGGAAGAGCGGATCGAGCAGGCCCGCAACCACTGCTCGCGCATTCTCGACATCAACAGCAACGGCCAGAAAATGAAAGTTCAAACGGTCAATTCAACCCTGGCGATTCATATCGCGAAACAATTGAAAAAAGCCTATAAAGGAAGGATGCAAATTTACAGGAACACGCCGGGCCACCGGCCCCGGAACAAGCAAAGCGAAGGGACCGTGGCCGTCAAATGGACACAATATCCTTAGAAGGGCGGAAAGAGAAGTGATCTCATAATGTATGATGAAAATCCGACCCCGGCGGGCGAAGATAAAGAGTCCGGAAAACACGCGAAAGCCGCCTTCTGCGACAGGCTGCTGAGTTGTTGTTCATGCGGAAAAATCTACTTTTCCCGGCAGCCGATTGCGTTGCTGACCCTTTCCAGGAAGGATTTCTACGTCTGCGCCGACTGCAGCAGGATGATCACCTGCTCGAACTGCAGCCAGTTGATGTCATCGGAAGCCACCCTGGTGGTGGAGAATCGCGCCGGGAACTCTATAGAATTTCTTTGTCCCTCGTGCCGCGATGCCGTGATAACAGGGTCCGCAGCCTTTTTGGCGGGGGTGCGAAGACGTTTCAGATGGAGAATACATTCACTCTTTTCAGCATGCTATAGCTTCGTTAAACGAATGGCGCACATCGATTCCAGGCGGGGCAAAGGAAGCCCCTGGTAAAGGAGAATCATCCGTTAAGCCCCTTATGTCATCGCCCCTCCGTCTATATTCACGATAGACCCGGTCACATAACTTGAAGCGTCAGATGCGAGAAAGATGGCGAGCCCTACGATCTCTTCGGTCGTCGCAAGACGACCCAAGGGAATATCGCGAATAACCTCTCCGTACATTTCCGGGCTGCTCCAGATCGCCTGGCTGAAAGAGGTTTCTACCATGCCGGGCGAAATGGCGTTGACGCGGACGCCGATGCCGGCGAGTTCTCTGGCGAGCACTTTCGTGAGCATGTCGACACCCGCTTTGCTTATGCTATAGGCTCCGAGCAGCGGAGCGGCCTTCTGGCCGGCCGTCGAAGACATATTAATGATCACGCCGCTTCCCTGCCCCATCATCACCTGTCCGACAGCCTGACAAAAAAGGAAGTAGCTCTTGAGATTGGTCGAAATAATCTTGTCCCAGCCGTCCTCGCGCAAGTTCATGATCGGCGACATGATGTTGCGGGCGACATTGTTGACGAGGATGTCGATGCGGCCGAACTTGCCGAGGGTATCGGAAACAAATCGCTCGATGTCGTCGCGCTTGCTCACGTCGGCGACGGCGGCGAAAGCCCTTCGGCCAAGCCGCTCAATCTCAGCGGCTACCGGCTCTAAATTCTCTTCCTTGCGGCTGCATATCGCCAGATCCGCACCAGCGCCGGCAAAACCGAGTGCTATTGCCTTGCCGATTCCCTTGCTTGCTCCGGTGACCACCGCCACTTTGCCAGCCAAAGTGAACCTGTCAATCGCCATGGATAATGTCTCCTTCTGTTCCGGTCAAAACACCCCGCAGATGATATCACCCGTCGCAAAGGTTGTCAACGCGCGAAAAACCAAAGACGTCCATTCCCGGATGAGTCCATCAGAACAGGGTCGGCCGCCGCGGCCATCACACCGGCAGCGGGCTGATGAGTGTGCGCATTCGCGCGGTGGTGATGCGGAAAAGGTTCAGGAATACTTTGGTGGCTATATCGGGCGCCCTCTTCCGCAGTTTCATCAGACCATCTTCACTTATAGCGAGAACGTCAGAATCGCTGATTGCAACCGCGGAGGCCATGCGCCCCTTCTTGGTGATAAGCCCCAGCTCTCCAAAGACGTCGCCCTCGCCCATTACCGCAAGACGCTTCTGCCCTTTTTCCTGCTTTTTCATGATGGCGACGCTCCCGCCAAGCACATAGTACATTTCAGTTCCCACCTGTCCCTCGACAAAAACGGGTTGCCCCTGCGGCACGTGCAGAACATTGCTGTATTTGAGCAGTTTCTTCTTCTCGGCGTCCTTGAGACCGCGAATGAGTTTCGGAATCGGCACGCCTTCGGCGAGCACTTTCCCGCGGATGGCCTCGCGCAAGCGCTCGCCGGTCACGTAAAACAAGTTCATCAGCAGTTTCGAAGCGATGTCGGGGTTGTTATCGAGCAGATTGCGAAATGCATCCTCGTGCACTACGAAGAGGGTGGAATCTTGTGCGGCAAGCGCTGAAGCGGAGCGCCGCAACGACTCCTCCTTGGTTGATCTCCTAGTCTCTTTGGCCGTTAAAGAGAGTTCTCCAAAAAGTTCGCCCTGCTGCAACAAAGCGATCTGCTTGGGCGGGTCAACTGTATCATCGACAATTCGGACGGCGCCGTCCATGATGATATACAGTTCCTTGCCCACCTGCCCCTTGCGAAAGATGGGTGCATCCTTCACAAACCACTCCTGAATGCCCGCTTTGTTGATCTGTTTCACCTCGGACCCGCTCATCCCCTGGTAAATCCGGGCCAGGTCCTCTTGCTTCTTGAAGAATAACATACCCGCCTCCCTCCCGCTGACAACATCAAAGGTTTGATGTTAATGAAGGCATCCGCCGGACCAGAACTGGCGAAGAGGATGCCGGCCCACCCACTTTTTCTGTCCTCTTTCGATATTGAGGAACTTATTCCGCGGGCGCCGATTGGCGAGCGCCATCGGCCAGCACGTCTCGGTTACAGATCCACCAGGTACGCCAGCTTGCCTTATTATACCCGAAATCCTCGCCGCTGAGTTCCCGGAGCACACGAGCGGCTTCATATGAATGGATGCGAACAGGGGAATCCACCAGCTCGATGACGAGATCAATTCCGCTGTAATCGCCAAGACGGGCAAGCGCTTCTGCCGTTTTGATCTGGACGACCGGACTGGAATCGTTCAGGAGCGGCCGCAATGTGGATGTTGCACTGGAATCTCCGATCATGCCCAGCGCCGTGGCCGCATCGCCGCGGACAACGGTGATCGGATCCTTCAGGCTTTCGATCAGGAATGGGATTGCCTCAGGATTCTTCAGCAAGCCGAGGGTGTATGCCGCCTCCTTGCGCACATACGGGTCCTGGTCCCCGAGAGCAGCCAAAACGGCGGGGAAACTGGCAGGATGATTCAGCCGCTCAAGTCCGAAAATCGCCCACATCCGTACTTCAACGGCCTCGTCCTCGAGAGAGTTAATGAAAATCGGCAGCGCCCGCTCATCCTGATGCGTGTCGGCCAGCGTATTCACAACATAGAACCGTATCAGCCGGTTAGGGTGCTCGGCAAGTACTTCAAGCGCCTGATATGCGCCGTCGTCGCCAATATGAACGAGGGCGGTGACAAGGTGCATCTGCGTTGTCACATCTTGCCGGTCAAATCGCTCCATAATCGCAGGAGCATCCCCCGGCTGCACCACGCGGTTCAGTGCACTGGCGGCAAACATTCTCCCCCGGGGAAACGGTTCGGTGTCAAGAACCTTCAGCAAATAGGGGAAACCCGGACGACCGGCGAGCCCAAGCGCAATGATGGCTCTCATGCGCACCGTCCTGTCCGGATCGTCCAGCAACTCAGCCAGCGCATCCGCGGCCTCTTGGCCACCCACTTCGCCAAGAGATCGTATGGCCGCTTTTCGCACGCCATCATCAGGATCATGAGCCGCGGCCGTCAGACCGGGAATTCCTATTTCCCCCTGTTCTTTTAATACCGCAACCGCAGCAAGCCGGGCCGCCGGATCATTCTCGGCAATCACAGCGTATTCCACATCCTGCGCATTCTGACTTTGCAGGGACACGCTGCGGCTGCAGAAAATGATAGTCGGGGGAAGCAAGAGAGAGAGGAAGAGGAACGCTTTTTTCATGAAGAAATCACCGCTCCTGCGTTACCGGGGAAATTTTCGAAAATCGGGGGCGCTTGCTTGCTGACTAAGTATAACAGCGTTCCGGCTCTTTTGTAAAAACGGAATTCCCCGGCCGCTCTTTTTGAGCGTGCCCTCAGTAATACATGTTATAATCATTGCGGCTGTCCGCACCGCATCAACAGGAGCTTCTTGGAATGACCGGCCACGAAATCATCAGAAGGGCGATTGAATTCGAGTGTCCCCCGCGCATCGGCATTATGTTCGACGAGATGGGGGTGAATGATACGTACATCGTGACGTACGGATTCGGAAAAGAGTTTCAGCCGGCCACGCCTGATGAGGATGAATGGGGATATACCCATGAGAAGACGGGCATGCCGAACATGGGTCAAGTGAAGGTGCATCCGATTCAAACGATTGATGACCTTAGAAATCGCGCCTTCCCAAATCCGGATGACGATGCCCGCTATGAAATCATCGAAAGCATACTCCCGTATGCGGACGGCCGGTACGTGATCGGCTACATCGGCTTCGGTATCTTCGAGCAGCTTCATTTCCTCCACGGCTTTACCGAGTCATTGGCAGATCTTTATCTGAACCCGGCGCTGATTGAGACGCTGTTGGACGTGATTCTGAATTTCAAGGTACGGCTGATCGAAAACTTTCACAAGCGATTCCCCGGAATGATCCACGGCGTGACGATGACCGATGACTGGGGGACTCAACAGGCAACGTTCGTGAGCGTCCCCATGTGGCGCACTTTTTTCCGGCCGCGCTACAAGAGACTGTTCGACACAGCGCACGCGGCAGGTATGCACTTTTGGCTGCATTCGTGCGGGCGTATCAATGCATTGATGCCTGAGTTCATCGACCTCGGCCTCGACGTCATCAACCTGCAACAGCCCCGCGCTCTCGGCATAGAAGACATAGGTCGAAAGTTCCGCGGCAAAATCTGCTTCGAGTCGCTGGTCGACATCCAGACCACTTTGCCCGGCGGCAGCAAAGAGGAAATAAACAATGAAGCTTCCCTGCTGCTCCAGCACTGGGCGACGCCGGAGGGCGGCTTTATTCTGAGCGACTACACTGATTCTGAAGCGATCCAGGTGTCTTACAAGCAGAAAAAGAGAATGTTTGAAGCGTTCAAGAGAGCGGGCAAATTCGATGTCTAGTCAGCAACAAATTCGGGAAGTCGAGGTTCACATTCCTCTGGAGGATCTGCTCGGGCCGCTTGGATATAAGGCAAAAGAGCAGGTTACCCCTGGCGTGATGCAACAAATCCTTGAAGAAAGCAGCCGCTGCAAGACCCTGCTGAAGCCGCGGTTCATAACCGATTTGATCCCGGTTTCACGATCCGGAGAAGCATCCGGGGGAAGCGATATCAGGTTTAAGGACGAATTCCTGGCGCGGGCGCTCGACGGCGCACAGGTTCTTGGTCTGGGAATTTGCACGGTGGGACCCGATATTGATCTCATGATTGACGATTGTTTTGCGCGGGGAGATTATCTGGTTGCCATGATCGCAGATGTGGTCGCCAGCCGCGCAGTGGAAGAGGCGGGTGAGGCATGCTCCGATTTCCTGTGCGCCAAAGCGTCTGAGCAAGGTCTATTCCCCCTCTGCCGCATCAGTCCCGGATACGGAAAGTGGGATGTTTCCGGGCAGCGGACTCTTTTTTCGCTGTTGGACCCCGCGCCTTTAGGCGTATCTCTTAACCAGTATTGCATGATGCAGCCGAAAAAATCCATTTCCTTCTTGATCCCCCTTGGCGAAAATGAGCCGGTGCAAAAATTTCAGCCATCCTGCCAGGAATGTAATTTCAAGAAATGCGCCTACAGGCGGCGCCGATGACGGAGGAATGTTTGCATGACGATCATGGAAAGGTTGAAATCGGGAGAGAAGTTGGTTTTTGATGGCGCGATGGGAACGATGCTGCAGGCAAAAGGGCTGGGCGTGGGTGATTGCCCGGAGGAATGGAATGTTTCTCATGCGGACGTGGTCAGGCAGATTCACGAGGCCTATTTCCATTGTGGCTGCGATATCGTTGAAACCAATACGTTTGGAGGCAATCGCATCAAACTCAGTCGGTTTGGGTTGGGCGACAGGGTAGCCTCTTTTAATCGTGCTGCCGTGCAAAATGCGCATTCCGCGGCCGCAAAAAACCAGTTCGTCGCCGGTTCTGTCGGGCCGACAGGCGAATTCCTGGAGCCATATGGTTCGGTTACGTATGCCCAAATGCTCGAAGTGTTCCGGGAACAGATACTGGCGCTTGCCGAGGCTGGAGCGGATATCATTTGTGTCGAGACGATGTCGGACGTAAAAGAGGCCCAAGCCGCCATCGAGGCCGCTCGCGAAAATACCCCCTGCGTGGTTTTCGCATCCATGACTTTTAACCGGGACAAGCGCGGATACCACACCCTCATGGGCACCGACCCCGCGACCGCCGCGCGCGCGCTCGAGCAGGCGGGGGCGCATCTGATCGGGTCCAACTGCGGCGCCGGTCCCGACCAGATGGTGGACATTCTGCGGGAAATGTCGGAAGCGACTCAATCCTATCTACTGGCGAAGCCGAATGCCGGCCTGCCTGTTCTGGAGGGAACAAAGACAATTTATCCCGAAAAACCGGCCGAATTGGCCCAAAAAATGCAACCTCTACTCGATATGGGCGTCCGTGTCCTTGGCGGCTGCTGCGGAACTACGCCCGATCATCTGCGGGAGATAGCGAAATTAGTGAAGGCTTAGGGAGTCGTAGCGCGTGAAAGAGGACCTTGTTTCTCCAACGCGAATCGAACGCCTGCTGGAACTGGCGTGCGTCTATAACGTACCCCTGACGGTTACGGCCGAAGCCGACGATATGGTCTATCGCTACAAGAGCCGCATGTTTGAAATGCGCCGCACCCCGAGCACGCGGCGGCTCGTGATCGATCATCCCGTTACCGACGGTCCTGCGATCGCACTCACTCCCAACATCAAAATTTCGGTCTTCTTCGCCCTGAACAACGACCGCTATTTCTTCGAGAGCAGCATCATCCACAAGATGATGTTCACTCTCGCCAGCAAGCGAACGGTTTCCGCATTCGAGATCACCTATCCAAACATCCTTAAGAACGGGCAGCGACGCATGTTCTTTCGCGTTCCGGTCCCACAGGGAAAACCAATTTCCGTGGAGTGCGGCGTCATCGGCGACAAGAAGAATTGGTTCATCCAGGAACCGGGCGCGTGGAATTTTCCGTCACAAATCAGGTTCGAAGGAGAAATCCTCAACATCAGCGTTGGCGGAATGCTGCTGGCAATCAACAAAGGCGATGCGCATGCTTTGGTCGTGGGGACGAAGCTGGGCATGTGGTTTGCCTTGCAACCGGAGGAGAGTCCACTTGTTCTGAAAGGAATCATCCGCCGCATCGAAGAACGCTCATCGGCGGAGGCCGATGCTCTGGGCATCGAGTTCATTGATATCTCCGAAAAGTTCGAGTACAAGCTGGCCATCAACCGCCTGTACCGGTACGTGGCCGATCGGCAACGCGATATAGCGGCCTCCGGAGCGCGGGTCGGAGGAAAAAATGAAGCCAGATAAAGAAGACAAAGAGTTCGAGAAGTTCCTGCTGGCAAGAGGGTTGATCCAACATGAAGACCTGGTGGCCATTGAGAAAATGAAACGGGATACGAACGTCACTCTCGGTATTATCGCTGTCAACAGGAACCTGCTCATCCTGGATGATGTGAAACGGATTCTCTTGATTCAAAAGGAAACCGGCGCCCATTTCGGACAAATTGCGCTCAAGGAAAAATTCCTCAATCGTCAACAATTGCAGGCGCTTCTCGCCGAACAGAAACGAGTGAACCTTCAATCGGCCGAGATTCTGATTCTGAGCGGACGCCTATCTCCTCAGCAGTTGAAAAAGGCACAGCGCGCATTCGCACGCCTGAAATCCACGACTTCCCGCTCACATAAGTAATTCTTTCCCTCGCCCCTACGGTCCTCCTTCTTGCGCATTTCCAGTTCGTTGTTATAGTTGTCCTGTTTCCGTCCCCAAATATCTTCATCGTTGCCCAGGTGCGGCGCCCATACTTGAGTGAAGCTGTTTTTCCTATGCATGCTAACGAACGCTTTTATCGGCAAGCTACGGCATCGGGGGAAGCACGATGGACATGACTGTCTTGCGTCGATTCTGGAGAAGTTCCACCGTACTGCAGGCCGCCGGCCCCTTCCACTCGACGGGGTCGGCTGCGGGGGGAACGGCCGGAGCGCCAGTGCAGGCGGCTGTCATTGAAGAAACAAAACCCGAGGCAAAACGTCCACCCGCGCGGGAGAAACAGCACTATGTATGCCGCGAAGCGTGTGAGGACGACCTGCAAGCCATAGCGCTGCTCTTTCGCCGCCACAATTACGGATTGCAGAGCGCGGAATTGCTGCGATGGAAATACTTCGGCAACCCTGCCGGTCGAGCAAAGATTTTCGTGGCGGAGAATACCGCCGGCGAGATCGTGGCGCTCCGAGTACATATGCCGCGCCTGTTCACGAGTCGCGAGACCGGCGTCTTCATGGTGCGGCAGGCGGTGGATTGGTTTGTAGCCGAGGCCGATCGAGGAACCGGCGTCTATTCACAACTCCGGGAATTTTCCCGGGCGAGAAGAGATTATCCGACTATCGGATTCCCCAACGAGATTTCGCGACGGATCACCAAAACATATCCGGGAGACACAAGAACATATTTCCCGATCGAGGAATGGTGGTTTCCTGTGCGCCTGGATCAGTTGTTTCTGACAAACCGAAAAACGGCTATCGCGCCGGCGGCAGGAATCCTCTCCAAACTGTACACCTTCATCTGGCTCGGCAGAAGGGCGAAGGAACTGCGCATGAATCCCATTCATAGATTCGAGCGCGACTTCGGACTGAACCCCAGTTTCATTCATGGCGTCCGCTCCGCTGAATTCTTGAATTGGCGTTTCATCGACAATCCGGTCCGCCGATATTCCGCCTACGGCTTCTTCCGCGGGAATGAAAATACCGGCTACTGCGTCTATGACATTGATGAATCGTTAGCCAAAATATACGACATGGTGCTGACTTATCGCCCGCGAGCATGTCTCAGGCTCTTGATCGATCATCTGAGAGGAAAGGGCATCAGTGAGGTCGTTTTCAAGAGCGTAGGGTTTCGCATGAGGAGGTACGGCTTTATTCGAATAGGATCGCCCGGAGATTTCGACACCCTCAATACGCCGCAAGGCGATTGGCTGGTCAGCTTCGCCGATAAAGACTGAAGGTCTGCCGGCATTACTAATGTCTAAATGATGTAATTTTTTTCTCCACCCCATTGACTTTTATGCATCATCAGGATATAATTTTTCCATTCAAACAAAATATATACACTCAGTCCCCTCTGCAAGGCCAGTGAAAAAGGAATTCCTTTCATTCAGCCTCACCAGATTCATCCGGATTATGTTGCAGTATGGGTTCCTTTATTATTCCGTGGCCACAAGTCAAAGGAGGGGAAGTATCATGAAGAATCTCATCTGCAGGTTTATCGCTGTCGTTGCAATCCTTCTCTTGGCAGCCGGTTTTGCCGAAGCCGTTTGGATCGATATCACCGACAGCGGTATGGAAGTAACCGGCCCTGACACCATGGTGCTGCATAATGTTTCTGCAGTAACTGGATATTATTCAGTTGATTTCCTGTGGAACGCCAAGAAGAATGCGTGGGTGGCCACTGGGGCCAAGCTTGAAGATTTCAGCTCGCGCGATTATTTTCCCTTGACAGATGGCAGCACTTGGACATATGCATCTTCGATTGGTATGCCGCTGACTCTGACTGTTAGCGGGATCGATTACGTTTGCGGCGAGCCATGCGTTCGGCTTCTTGATTCCAGCGGCGGCGAGACCTACTGGATCAGCGACGATACCGGCATCTCGATGACCAAGTACGTTTTCCCGGACGGCATCTTCAACGCATGGTGCCCTCCGATGAAGATATCGCCCGCGCATCTCTATATCGGATCGCAGTCGCTAAATCCCTTCTACGATGCCGTCATCGGGACCTGGTGGGGAGTATTCGGAACGATTGACGGCTGGTCTGAATTTTCCGTGAAAGGACTGGAGGATGTGACTGTGCCGGCAGGCACATTCACCGACTGCTTCCGCGCTACTTTTAACATGTCCTATACCGGCTCGGACGGCGCACAGGGGATCCGCACCGAAGACGCATGGTACGCAAAAGGCGTCGGCATCGTGAAGCGGATGACTACCGATATCTCCGCTTACGGGTTGTCCGTCTACAAAGCTTCTGCCGGAGTATACGAACTGCAGAGCTATTGGATTGCCGAGTGATTCAAATGGGGCAGAGGTTTTCCTTTTTCCTCTGCCCCTTTCTTTTCCTTTTTCCGCCACCTGCAAAGATGGTCTCCGCCTCCAGCCGGCATTCCTGAACCGGCTCGTTCATTTTCGTCGTATCTGATTTTCGACTTGCGGCATCATGCAAAGGTGTTTATATTAGGCGTACGCTGTCGAACTTTCCGGCCCTTGAATCGAGGAGGACTTTATGTCTACGAACGCGACGCGAACACACCTGGTTCCTCATGCCGTCTTTTCAGCCGCTCTCGCGATGATGATGATGGCGGCAATACCGGCTCTTGCCCAGTCCGAGCAGGTCCAGACCGACTGGTCGGGCGGTCCGGGCGCCTCCGGCCCCCTCATCCAGTGGGAAAGCCAGTTTCAGAATTCACTCGACATTTCCTGGCGCTCAATCGAAGGCCAGCTCGTCCTTTCGGCAGTTGAAAGGGAAGACCCGATTCAGGACATTATCGCAGGCAACGCCGGCATGCCCAGCTCGGTGGGGGCAGGCGATGTAAATGGCGATGGCCGGGCAGACATTCTGAGCACTGATGCCGTGTACGACGTGCTTCGCCGGAAAGGGGCTGTCTATTGGTGGGAAAATCTGGCTTCGGGCAACTGGGCCGGGCGCCTTGTCTCGGGTGATTTCTGGGGAGCTTATTATGTCGACAGTGCGGACGTAGACGGCGATGGCGACCTCGACGTGATCGCCGCCGCCTATTATGGAATCGCTGACCCGGCCCCGCCGCCACCCCCGGAGCGCAACGGCCGGTTCGCATGGTTCGAGAACCTGCAGGGTGACGGCTCGGCTTGGTCTCAACACGTCGTCGGCGAGATGTTCTGGGGAGCCAATTATATAGATGCGGCCGATATTGACGGCGACGGTGATGTCGACCTCATAGGATCCGCAGAAATCGCACGCGGCATATACGAGAAGGATGGAGATGTGATCTGGTTTGAGAATCTTGACGGTGAAGGCGATATTTGGGCTGAACACGCAGTCATCGAGGAATTCGACCACGCGCTTCGGGCCAAAGCGGCCGATATCGACAGCGACGGAGACATAGACATAGTCGCCGCCAGAAGCGGCGACCTTTCCTGGTGGGAGAATGTCAGCGGCGACGGCTTGCTCTGGGCGAAACAGCCGATCTTTGTGGATGAAGATGGTGCCGGCTACTTCGATACAGGCGATATCGACAACGATGGCGACATGGATATTCTGGGCACCAGTTATAATGCGCAGTTCCTTTTCTGGTGGGAAAATATTGATGGAGCAGGCGATTTGTGGCAAACGCGCATAATTGCCGGCCTCACGAACGTATGGGATCTCGATGTGGCGGATCTGGATGGAGACGGCGACCTGGATGCGCTTCTGTGTCGAAATGACATCCTCCCGCTGGCGCTCACGTCTCTTTGGGCCGAGAATCCTCTGGGCGAGGGACCTGTGTGGTCGTTTCATTTTCTTAAAAATGACCTGCCCGGGCGCACTTGGGTCGCTCCCGCTGATGCCGATGCCGACGGCAAACTCGATGCCGTTCTGGCATTCGAGGATGTCTACCGGGAAGAGATCGAGCAGCTCTCATGGTTTAATCTGACGCAGTTCAAATCAAGCGGCGGGCTCCTCAGTTCCGTCCTTGATGGCGGAGCAGAACCGGCATGGAGCGCGTTCTCCTGGGATGCTACGGTCGCGGCGGATACATCTCTGGAGGTGCAGGTGCGGGCATCAAGCGATTCTGCCAATCTGGGTCCGTTCGTTTCGGTCCCGTATTCGGGATGCGCCCTCGCGAATCTTATCGATCCAAACGCTCGTTACCTGCAATACCGGCTCCTGCTGTCGAGCAGCAATTCCTCGGTTTCTCCCGTCGTTCGTGAGGTGAAAATTGGACCCGGAGCGCCCCAACTGGCGCTTTCGCCTCCGGTTCCCGGTCTTGCAGGGACCACGAACACCATCACCGCCACTTGGCCGGAAGCTGGCGACCTGATTTACTTCGCGTATTCCCTCATTCCCGGCTCCACGATCCTCCCCGGCCCGTGTCCAGGAGTCGAACTCGGGCTCGGTGATCCGCAACTATTAGGATCTGCGGCCGTCAGTGGGGAAGGTGACGCGACTCTTTCAGCTTCCGTCCCCATGGCGGCGGACGGGCGGACGGTATATCTGCAAGCCATCGAAGCAAGCTCGTGCACTGTGAGTAATGTGGTGATGCACACGTTCGATTAACCTGTATCGGCTTGCTGGAGAATCGGGGCGGCCTCGTGCGGTCGCCCCTTTTTTCCCGCCATTTTCAAACCCCAGGAAATCCTTCCGGTCCGTCATCTCGCCACAACTTTTCATGACGACCACTGCTCGATTAACGAAAGGGGCCCTCTCCCCGTTGGAACGCCCAGGGCTTACGCATCTAAATTCCGAGTAATTTCTGTAGGAAAGTTTGATCGAGGGCGGCTTTTGTTCTTTTTCTTCTGAGTGATAGCTTTGGTGT